>NZ_JBSFTY010000017.1:0-113379 GCF_053591515.1 Streptomyces sp. NPDC003011 | reverse complement strand
GCCTCGACAGGTCGTCGAGGCCGGGGACGGGGTTCCGGTCCGCGGCGGCGCCTGGGCGCGACAGGACAGATGTCAGCGCCGCCGCGGACCGGAAGTCTGGCTCAGACCCGGGCGCCGGACAGGCGCTCCACCGCCCGGAGCAGGGCCGAGTGGTCGAGCCCGCCGTCGCCCTGCGCCCGCAGGCTCGCGACCAGCTGGGCGACCACGGCCCCGACGGGCAGGGCGGCGCCGACCGCGCGGGCGGCGTCCGTGACGATGCCCAAATCCTTGTGGTGCAGGTCGATCCGGAAGCCCGGCTCGAAGTCGCGGTTCAGGAAGTTGTCCTTCTTGCGCGCCAGCACGGTGGAGCCGGCCAGACCGCCGTTCAGGACGTCGAGCGCCGCCTTCAGGTCCACGCCCGACTTCTCCAGGAAGACCACGGCCTCGGCGCACGCCTGGATGTTCACGGCGACGATCAGCTGGTTGGCGGCCTTCACGGTCTGGCCCGCGCCGTGCGGTCCGCACAGCACGATCGTCCTGCCGAGCGCCTCGAAGATCGGCCCGGCCTCGTCGAAGTCGGCCTGCTCGCCGCCGGCCATGATGGACAGCACGGCCTCGACCGCACCGGCCTCACCGCCGGAGACGGGCGCGTCCAGCACGCGGATGCCCTTGTCCCGGGCCGCCTTCGCCAGGTCGACCGAGGTCTGCGGGGTGATCGAGGACATGTCGATCAGCAGGGCGCCGGAGCGCGCGTGCTCCAGGATGCCGTCCGGTCCGTACGCGATGGCCTCGACCTGTGGGGAGGCGGGAACCATCGTGATCACGACGTCGGCGTCCCGGACGGCCTCGGCGATCGAACCGGCGGCCGTGCCCCCGGCGGCGGCCAGCCGGTCCAGCTTGTCCCGCTCCAGGGTGAAGCCGGTGACGTCGTAACCCGCCTTGAGGAGGTTCTCGGACATGGGGGAACCCATGATGCCCAGCCCTATCCAGGCGATCTTCGGGAGGTTCGTGGTCATGCGGGTGCCTCTCTGACTGCGGTTCTACGTCGATGAGCGGGCGCTCAGCGAGCGGCTCGGGCCTCGGCGGGCAGCCAGTCGAACGCTGCCGCGCTCGGGCGGTCGCCCGGCTTGTACTCCAGGCCGACCCAGCCCTCGTAGCCGGCCTTGCGCAGGTGGCCGAGGAGGTCCGCGAGGGGGAGTGATCCGGTGCCCGGCGCGCCCCGCCCGGGGTTGTCGGCGATCTGCACATGGCCGGTCTTGGCGGTGTACCGCTCGATCACCGACGGCAGGTCCTCGCCGTTCATGGCCAGGTGGTAGAGGTCCATCAGGAACTTCGCGTTGCCGAGTCCGGTCGCGTCGTTGACCTTGTCGACGACGCCGATGCCGGCCGGGGCGCTCACCAGCGGGTAGAGCGGCGACTCGGTCTTGTTGAGGGTCTCGATCAGGAGGACCGCGCCGATCCGGTCGGCGGCCCGGGCGGCGAGGACCAGGTTCTCCAGCGCGAGCGCGTCCTGCTCGGCCGGGTCCACGCCGTCGACGCGGTTGCCGTACAGCGCGTTGAGCGCCGTGCAGCCCAGGCTCTCGGCGAGCCCGGCCGCCACGTCGATGTTGGCGCGGAACCGCTCCGCCTCCGCGCCCGGGACCGACAGGGCGCCGCGGTCGGGGCCGGGCAGCTGTCCGGCGTAGAGGTTCAGGCCTGTGAGCCGGACGCCCACGTCCACGACCGCCCTCCTCAGGGCGTCGAGCTCGGACCGGTCGGGGGCGGGGGAGTCGGCCCAGGGCCACCACAGCTCGACCGCGGTGAAGCCGGCCGCGGCGGCGGCCGCGGGGCGCTCCAGGAGCGGGAGCTCCGTGAAGAGGATCGACAGGTTGACGGTGAAGCGCTGCTCTGCGAGGCGCTGCTCTGTGAATCCCATCAGGCCGGCGCTCCCTTCCGTAGCAAGTTTCCGTATTGTGGAAGTTCTTTTCTGCTTATTGGAAGACTGCCGTCGGGTGTCGGAGCTTGTCAAGAGGGCTCGGCGGAAACGGCGCGCACGTCAGGCGGTGGGCGGCGGAGGCGGCCGGCCGCCGGGGCGGTGGGTGCGAGGGCGCGCTCGGCGGCCGGTGGTCCGTCGGCGGGCGGCCGACGGCGGGCGGGAACGGTGCGGGCCCTGCCCGGCGTCTTCGCGTGACGAAGGGCATGACGAAGAGCGTGACGAAGCGGAGGCGCCTCGGCGGGACGTGTGGGCTAGGGTCGGCTGTGCGGCGGCCCGGACTGAGCCGTCGTGAGGGTGATGACCTGCGACGGCGTCACGGCGACCGGCGGCCGGCCGGTCACGCGTCACGCCTCCCGTGCCGTGCGCCTGCGGGCCGGGGACACACGCGGGCCGCTGCGATGCCATGGGGGCACAGTGCGACTGAGAGTGGAGTTCACGACCGAACCCTTCGACCTCGACGAGGCGCCCGCGCACGCGGTGGTGGCCCGCGAGGTCGTCGAGGCGGCCGACCTGGACGCGGTGGACGTCGGCCCGTTCGGCAACACGGTGGAAGGCGGTGCCGACGCCGTGCTCACCGCCGTGGACGTCCTGCTGCGCCGGACCCTGGAATCCGGCGCCACCCGGATCTCGCTCCAGCTCAACGTGATCGGGGAGAGCGTCGCCGGTCGGGGCGTCGCCGGAGAGGGCGAGAAGTGACCGCCGCCGGGGACGAGCCCTTCATCGCGGCCGTGAAGCCGCTGGTCGACGCGATGGGCGGCGAGCTGCTCCCCTCCGACGAGGCCGGCCCCGACGACGTGGTGCTCTCCTGGGAGGGCGTCGACGTCGTCGCCGTACGCCTGCCGCAGCTCGCGGACTCCCTCGATCACATCCTGGCCGCCCTGGAGCGCAAGAAAGGCAAACCCCTGGCCGATCTGGACCGCAAGGCCAAGCAGGAGGTCGTGCGGATGCTGGAGGCGCGCGGCGCCTTCTCCGTGCGGCACGGGGTGGAGACCGTGGCCGGCGCGCTCGGAGTCAGCCGCTTCACGGTCTACAACTACCTCAACCGCGAGAAGGAGTCCTGACCGGCGGGCGGTCCCGGCGGGCGGGCCCGGCTTCCGGGCGGGAAGGGCCTTCGGGCGGGAGGGGCCTTCGGGCGGGAGGGGCCTTCGGGCGGGAGGGGCCTTCGGGCGGGCCGGGCTGCGCTGTCCGGACCGGGCTTCGTTACCCGGAATTTTCAACAAAATGTTGACGCCGTCTTCGGGAGAGCGTTAGCTGGCGGCAGTCCGATCAGCACGAAGGCCGTTCCCGGCCACGGAGGCTCCCGTGACGTCGACTTCCACGCCCCCGGGTCTGGCCCGGTTCAACGCCCTGGAGGAGCACGCGGCCTACGCCGCGCTGCACGAGGTGTGCGCCTCCACGGCATGGGCGAAGCGGCTGCTCGCCGCCCGCCCCTACGCCACCGCCGACGAGCTCTACGCCGTCAGTGACGCGGCGACGGCCGAGCTGACCGCCGGTGACCTGGCGGAGGCGATGGCCGGACACCCGCCGATCGGCCGCCCCCGGCCGGGCGATCCCGCCTCCGCACGCGAACAACGCGGCATGGCCGGCGCCTCCGAGCAGCTCAAGGCGGAGATGCTCGAACTGAACCTGGCCTACCAGGAGAAGTTCGGCCACGTCTTCTTGATCTGCGCCACCGGCCGCACCGGTGAGCAGATGCGGGACGCGGCCAGGGAGCGGATCGGGAACCCGCCGGAACGGGAGCGGGAGATCGTCCGCACCGAGCTGGGCAGGATCAACCGGATCCGCCTGGCCCGCATCGCCGGCGAGAACTGAAGAAGCCGGAAGAGGACGGACGAGGACGGAAGAGGACGCCTGACATGAGCACCAGCACCACCGCCTCGGTGTCGACGCACATCCTCGACACCAGTGCCGGCCGCCCCGCCGAGGGCGTCGCCGTCCAGCTCTCCGCCCGCCTCGGGCGGGACGCGGACTGGCAGGCGCTCGGCGGGTCCGCGACCGACGCGGACGGGCGGTGCAAGGACCTCCCGGCGCTGCCGGAGGGAACCACCCACGTACGGCTCGACTTCGCCGTGGAGGCGTATTTCGAGCCGGACGTCCAGCACCAGCGAGCCGATGCGCAGCAGGACGCCCCCGCGAATCGGGACAGCGGCCCTGGAGTGTTCTTCCCGGAGGTGGCGATCACGTTCGCCGTCGTGCCGGGCGAGCACTACCACGTGCCGCTGCTGCTCAACCCGTTCGGCTACTCCGTTTACCGAGGGAGCTAGCAGACCATGGCAGACACTTCCCGCCCGGCCCGTCCGGTGTTCCTGGGACAGAACCAGTACGGCAAGGCCGAGAACCGGGTCGTCAAGATCACGCGGGACGGCGCCACCCACCACATCAAGGACCTGAACGTGTCCGTGTCGCTCAGCGGCGACATGGACGAGGTCCACTACTCCGGCTCCAACGCCAACGTCCTGCCGACCGACACCACCAAGAACACGGTGTACGCGTTCGCCAAGGAGCACGGCATCGAGTCCGCCGAACAGTTCGGCATCCACCTCGCCCGGCACTTCGTGACCTCGCAGGAGCCGATCCACCGGGCCCGGATCCGGATCGAGGAGTACGCCTGGGAGCGGATCGAGAACGCCGGTGAGGGCGCGCACTCCTTCGTCCGCCAGGGCCAGGAGACCCGGCTGGCGCAGATCACCTACGACGGCTCGTCGTGGGAGGTCGTGTCGGGGCTGAAGGACCTGGTCGTGATGAACTCGACCGACTCCGAGTTCTGGGGCTACGTCAAGGACAAGTACACGACGCTGCCCGAGGCCCACGACCGCATCCTGGCCACCCAGGTCTCCGCCCGCTGGCGCTTCGGCTGGTGCGACGACGCCCGGCAGCCGCCCCAGTGGGACGAGTCCTACGAGCAGACGAGGAAGCACCTGCTCGAGGCCTTCGCCGAGACGTACTCGCTGTCGCTCCAGCAGACCCTGTACCAGATGGGCGCGCGGATCATCGACCACCGCGACGAGATCGACGAGGTCCGCTTCTCCCTCCCGAACAAGCACCACTTCCTGGTGGACCTGGAGCCGTTCGGGCTGAAGAACGCCACCGACGACGGAGCCGTGTACCTCGCCGCCGACCGGCCCTACGGCCTGATCGAGGCGACCGTCCTGCGGGACGGCTGCGAGCCGAGGATCCCGGTGGACCTCACCAACCTCTGATCCGCCCCCTGCTCGGCGCCCGTGGCCGGGGGAACCCTCCCCGCCCGCCCCGGCCACGGCACTCACCTCTCCAGGGTCCTGCCGTGCCCTTTCCCCAGAGACGGCAGAGACGACAGACGACAGAGAGCAGTGAGACCGCAGGACCGGCGTGAGACCCCAGGGATGCAGTGAGACCACTGAGACCACTGAGCGAAAAGGACGCATCATGGCAGCAGACCGGCGCATCGTCATCGAGAACTGTGCGATCGCGACCGTCGACGCCCACGACACCGAGTACGCGAGCGGACACGTCGTCGTCGCCGGCAACCGCATCGAGTCGCTCGGCGCGGGCAGGGCCCCCGAGGGCCTGGAGAACGTCGACCGCCGGATCGACGCCACCGGGCACCTCGTGACCCCGGGCCTGGTCAACACCCACCACCACTACTACCAGTGGATCACCCGGGGCCTGGCCACCGACCACAACCTGTTCGACTGGCTCGTCGCGCTGTACCCGACCTGGGCCCGCATCGACGAGCGGATGGTCCGCGCGGCCGCCCAGGGCTCGCTCGCGATGATGGCCCGCGGCGGCGTCACCACCGCCATGGACCACCACTACGTGTACCCGCGGGGCTCCGGTGACCTGTCTGGCGCGATCATCGGCGCCGCCCGCGAGATGGGCGTCCGCTTCACCCTCGCCCGCGGCTCCATGGACCGCAGCGAGAAGGACGGCGGGCTGCCGCCGGACTTCGCCGTGGAGACACTGGACGGCGCCCTCGCCGCCACCGAGGAGACCGTCGGGCAGTACCACGACGCCTCCTTCGACGCGATGACCCAGGTCGCCGTCGCGCCCTGCTCGCCCTTCTCCGTCTCCACCGAACTGCTCAGCCAGGGCGCCGAGCTGGCCCGCCGCCTCGGCGTACGGCTGCACACCCACGGCTCGGAGACCGTGGAGGAGGAGCAGTTCTGCAAGGAACTGTTCGGCATGGGCCCCACCGACTACTTCGAGTCCACCGGGTGGCTCGGCGAGGACGTGTGGATGGCGCACTGCGTCCACATGAACGACGCCGACATCGCCGCCTTCGCCCGTACGAGGACCGGTGTCGCCCACTGTCCGTCGTCCAACGCCCGTCTGGCCGCCGGGATCGCCCGGGTCCCCGACCTGCTGGCGGCCGGCGTCCCGGTCGGCCTCGGCGTCGACGGCACGGCGTCCAACGAGTCCGGCGAACTCCACACCGAGCTGCGCAACGCGCTCCTCATCAACCGCCTCGGCGCCCACCGCGAGGCCGCCCTGAACGTCCGCCAGGCGCTGCGGCTCGGCACCTACGGCGGCGCCCAGGTCCTCGGCCGCGCACGCGAGATCGGCTCGCTGGAGCCCGGCAAGCTGGCCGACCTGGTGCTGTGGAAGCTGGACACACTGGCCCACGCCTCCATCGCCGACCCGGTGACCGCACTGGTCCTCGGCGCGGCGGCCCCGGTCACGGCCTCCTTCGTGAACGGCCGCCAGATCGTCGAGGACGGCCGGCTGCTGACCGCGGACGAGGACGCCATCGCCCGCTCCACACGGGCGGAGGCGCAGCGGCTGGCGGCCATCGCCGCGCGGTGACTCCGTAGTCACGCACGGCACTTGAGCCCCGGTCGGGAGGGACGGCTCCCGACCGGTGGCCGTGGACCCGAGCGGGGTCCACGGCGGCCGCGTCCGGGGCACGCACTTCCGTGCGTGCCCCGGAACGGTCACGGTCCCGCACGCGGCGAGGCAGGGGGGCGAACGTCACCCTCGCCCGAACGCCTGGCAGGGCCGGGGGTCCGGCAGCCGCCCGGTGCAGAACGACCCGGGCGGCACACCCATCAGGGTGCGGACGTCGGACGTCATGCGCGACTGGTCGCAGCAGCCGGTGACGGCGGCCGCTTCGGCCCGGGAAGCGTCGGCCGCGTGCGACGCGGGCGTGGTGATGCGGCGAGATTCCGACGCCGTCGCCGAACAGGATGCGCGACTGCCGTCCCCCCCACCGCCAGTTCACGGTCCGCCTCGCGGCGTCCCGGGGGCGTGATCCGGCCGGGTGGACAGGGCGTCGACGGCGGCGCGCGCAACAGCCGGGTGCGCGCGTCGGTGGCGGCCGGGGTCAGCCGTGCGGGCAGCGCGCCCAACGGCACGGCCCGCCCGGCGAGTTCGACCGTCGGCGTGCCGAGCAGTGGGCGCGCGGTCCCGGGCCGAGGCGCACCTGGACGCAGGACATCACGCGCTTGTCCGCGTCCGCGGGCCGGGGGGCCGGGTGCGCGGAGCGACGACCAGGGTGTCGCGCCGTCCCTCGACTTCCACCCCGGCCGGCCGGCTTCGCCGCGCGGGGGACGGCACAGGACACCCCGGCGGGCGCCCGGCTCAGAGGCCGAACAGGCTCGGATCCGACGCCAGTTCCTTGAAGTGTGCCCGCGGATCCGCCACCAGCTTGCGCGCCTTGAGGTCCATCAGGCCGCCGACGGCCGTGATCTCGGCAGCCACCGTGCCGTCCGTCCGGCGGATGGTCTGCTCGATGCGGAACGTCCTGCCCTCGCCCCAGACGAAGTCGCACGTCACCTCGACCTCGTCGCCGGCGAGCAGTTCGCGCCGGTAGCGGATGGTCGTCTCCAGCGCCACGGGGCCGACGCCTTCGCCGATGAGACCGGTCTGGCTGATGCCGGCCGCCGCGAGCAGCGACCAGCGGGCGTGCTCCGCGTAGTTGATGTACACGCTCTGGTTGAGGTGGCCCTGCACGTCCGTCTCGTACCCTCGGACGGTCACCGGGACGGAAAACGGTTCGGTCACGGCTTCCCCTTCTCGTCGTGGACGTTCTGCTCCACTGATCTTGGCATGCTCATCACGCCCGGCGGGGGGACGCCAGCAGATAGCGGGCCCTCGTCCGCGGCTCCGTGTGCTCGCCCGCCTGCCAGCCCGCCTTCTCCAGGGTGGCCGCGCAGGCCCGCAGCTCCTCGGTGTCCGGCGCGTGCACGGCGACGGCCTCCGGCTGCGGGGTCGCGCGCACCCGGTACCCGTCGGTGCCGTTCCGCCCCGCCGGGCGGTGTCCGGCGGCCTCCAGGGCGAGCGCGGCGGCCTGCACCAGATGCGTACGCTCCCAGCCGCACGGCTGGTCCGTGGCCCCGTCGGGCCGGGTCATCCGGCGCAGCTCCAGCATGCCCTGCCAGGCGCTGTGCACCTCACGCGTCCGGGACGGGCCGGCCTCGGGGGCGTCCGGTTCACCGCCCACCCGCGCGGCGAACACCCCGGACCCGGCGCTCTCCACGGGAGCCTCGGGCGCCGGCGTGACCTCCTCCCGTATCCGATGCCCGGCCGGGGTCAGGAAGTGGTCGTGCGGCGGTCGCGGATGCCGGAAGGCGAGCCCCTGCCTGACCAGCGCCGCCAGCTGTGCGTCCGTCCCCCTGAGCCGCCCGGTGACGGGATCGGCGGCGTCGATGACACGCCGCTGCGCGGCGGTCGGCGGTCGGGTCACGGCACGCTCCTTCCCGGTGCGGCGGAGGACGCCGGACCCCCGCCCGGACCCCGGGTCCGGGGCCCCTTTGCCAGTACGTCCGAGACTACGACGGGGCTCTGACATTCCACCCGGCGATCACCGGCCGCCCGTGCTCCGTGCCCAGCCGGCTCAGCGCCCCCGTGGCCAGTTGGAACAGCGCGCCGCCCGACGGCGGCAGCCCGAGCCGGCGGGCCGTGAGGACGCGGAGGAAATGGCCGTGCGCCACCAGGACCACACACCCCTCGGTGTTGGCGAACGCGGCGTCCACCTTGGCCAGCACGCGGTCGGCGCGCTCCCCGACCTGCTCCGGGGTCTCCCCGGGGCGGTCCGGCGGACCCGGCGGCACCCCGTCCGTGAATAGGAACCAGTCCGGCCGGGTGCGCTGGATCTCGACGGTGGTGATGCCCTCGTAGCCGCCGTAGTCCCACTCGTGCAGGTCCGCGTCGACCCGCACGTCGTGCAGGCCGATCAGCTCGGCCGTCTCGCGGGCCCGCTGCGACGGGCTGACGAACGCGGCTCCGATCCGGTGCGAACGGATCAGCGGCACCAGCCGGCGTGCCTCGGCACGGCCGCGCTCGGTCAGCGGGACGTCCGTCAGGCCGGTGTGCCGCCCTGATCGCGACCACTCGGTCTCACCGTGCCGTACCAGAAAGAGATCACTCATGCGGCCCAGGTTAGGAGACCGCCGGCACGATCGAGAAGGCCGGAATCCCCGGGCTCCGGCCCGAGGCGCACGTCACTGCCGATAGCCGCTCAGGAACCGCCCGATCCGGCCGATCGCCGCCTCCAGGTCGTCCGCGTGGGGGAGGGTGAGGATGCGGAAGTGGTCCGGCGTCGGCCAGTTGAAGCCCGTGCCCTGGACGACCTGGATCTTCTCCCGCAGCAACAGGTCCAGGACGAACCTCTCGTCGTCGTGGATCTTGTGCACCTTGGGGTCGAGGCGGGGGAAGGCGTACAGCGCGCCCTTCGGCTTCACGCACGACACGCCGGGGATCTCGTTGAGCTTCTCCCAGGCCACGGTGCGCTGTTCGTGCAGGCGTCCGCCGGGACGCGTCAGCTCGCGGATGGACTGGCGGCCGCCGAGCGCGGCCTGGATGGCGTACTGCGCGGGCGCGTTGGCGCACAGCCGCATGGAGGCCAGCATGGTCAGGCCCTCCAGGTAGTTCCGCGCGTGCTGCTTGGGGCCGGTGATCACCAGCCAGCCCGAGCGGAAGCCCGCCACCCGGTAGGTCTTCGACAGGCCGCAGAAGGTCAGGACCACCAGGTCGGGGGCGAGGGCGGCGGCCGAGTGGTGCACGGCGTCGTCGTACAGGATCTGGTCGTAGATCTCGTCGGCGAAGACCATCAGGCCGTGCCGGCGGGCGAGGTCGAGGATGCCCTCGACGATCTCCTTCGGGTAGACCGCGCCGGTGGGGTTGTTCGGGTTGATGATGACCACGGCCTTGGTGCGGTCGGTGATCTTCGCCGCCATGTCGTCCAGGTCCGGGTACCAGTCGGCCCGTTCGTCGCACAGGTAGTGGACGGCCCTGCCGCCCGCGAGGGTCGTCACCGCCGTCCAGAGGGGGAAGTCCGGGGCGGGGACGAGGATTTCGTCGCCGTCCTCGATCAGCGCCTGTACGGCCATGGACACCAGCTCGGAGACGCCGTTGCCGAGGAAGACGTCGTCGACGTCGACCTCCAGGCCGAGGGCCTGGTAGCGCTGGGCGACCGCCCGGCGGGCGGAGAGGACGCCGCGCGAGTCGGTGTAGCCGTGCGCCCGCGGCAGCATCCGGATCATGTCCTGGAGGATCTCCTCCGGCGCCTCGAAGCCGAACAGGGCGGGGTTGCCGGTGTTCAGCCGGAGGACGCTGTGGCCCGCCTCCTCCAGCGCGTCGGCCTGCTCGATCACCGGGCCGCGGATCTCGTAACAGACCTCGCTCAGCTTGTTCGACTGCCGGAACTCCATGCGCTTACGCCCCTCCGGTATGTGGTGTTGCTTGGTTTTACCAAGTGTGAGCTTGGAAAGTCCAACAACTTGTTTAGACTGCGTCGCATGCCACCTCGCCGAAGCTACGACCAGTACTGTTCCGCCGCCCGGGCGCTCGACGTCGTCGGCGACCGCTGGACGCTCCTGATCGTCCGGGAGCTGCTGGGCGGTCCGCGCCGCTACACCGACCTGCACGCGGACCTGCCCGGCGTCAGCACGGACGTACTCGCCTCGCGGCTGAAGGACATGGAGCGCGACGGCCTGACGACCCGGCGCCGGCTGCCGCCGCCCGGCGCGGCGTACGTGTACGAACTCACCGGGCGCGGGCGGGAGTTGCTGCCGGTGCTCCAGGCGCTGGGGCGATGGGGGCAGGCCGGGCTGGGCGAGCGGCGGCCCACCGACGCCGTACGGGCGCACTGGTTCGCGCTGCCGCTGCTGCGGTCGCTGGAGGGCGAGGGCCTCGTCGACGTACGGCTGGAGGAGGGGAACTTCCATCTGTACGTCGGCGCCGAGGACGGGCCCGTCTACGGCGACGGGCCCGCCCCGCGGGAGCCGGACGCCCGGCTGGTGCTGGACACCGGCACCTGCACGGCGATCGGGCGGGGCGAGCTGAGCGTCCTGGAGGCGGTGCGGACCGGGCGGGTGGAGGTGACCGGTGACGGCACACCGGCGAAGGCGCTCAGGGAGGCGTGAGGATCAGGGAGGCGGGAGGCTTGGGAGGCGTGGGGTTCCGGGAGGCGTGACAGGCATGAAGGCCCGCTGGAGGCGGGCCTTCTGACGCCTCGTCACGCTCCTGGTGGCACCCGTGCCGGCCGCCCCGGCCCGCGGGTCAGCGTGTACCCGCCGACACCGGCGAGCGCGGCCAGCACGCCGCCCACCGCGGTCCACACCCACCGGTCGGACCACCAGCCGGAGGACCAGCCGTCATCGGGGTCGATGCCGGACAGCACGGCGGAGTCCGCCGCACCGTCCTGCTCCGCCTTCGACGTGACCGCGATGCCCGGCACCAGCGGCTCGCCCAGCGAGCCGTCCACCGCGGCCGAACCGCCGATGTCCCGGGAGGCGACCCGCACCTGCGCGTCGACCGGAAGACCCAGGTCGGCGGTCGTGAGGCCGACGGCCGTCAGCCGCACGTAGTACGTCCCGGGCAGCGGGTCGTTCGCCCACGGCTCCGACCAGGCGCGGACCGTGCGCAGCGTGCACGCCAGCCGCACGGAGGCGGTGCCCGCCGCGGCGGTGCGGGTCTGCGCGCCGTACTGGCAGGACTGGCGCCGGCGCAGACCGTCGTACACGTCGAGCTGCCAGGTCTCGGCGGCGTGCGTCCCGGGCAGCCGCACCGTCGCCTCGACGGTGGGGCGCTGTCCCGCGTCCGCCGGGAACGCCCAGTACAGGTAGTCGCCCGCGGACCCGTCCGCCGTGGCCGTCCGCCCCTGCTCGATCTCGGTGGCCGTACGGAACGAGGTGCCGGCGGCGGTGGGCGCGTCGCTGTCCGCCGGGGACGGCGAGGCGTCGGCCGCGGCCGGGGAGGCGGCCAGCCCGAGCATCAGCAGGGATGCGCTCAACACGCGGGTGATCCGCATCAGTTGGTCCTCCAGACCGCGAGCCGCCAGCGCGACAGCCAGCCCCAGACGAGACCGGCGAGGAAGCCGGTGAGGATCAGCGCGCCCAGCAGCCACCAGCCGCGCCCGAGGCCGAAGGAGGCCACGTCGCTCGCGGGCGACGGCCCGTCCACGACGTCGATGGTCAGCTCCAGCGGCAGACCGGGCGTGGTCTTCACGCCGGAGGCCGCCGAGAAGGAGTGGGTGACCTGGAGGCACACGGTCTCGGCGGCGTCGGCGGCGTCGTCACGCTCCGCCTTCGGGTACCGCAGCCCCGTCGAGACCACGTCGGTACGGCCGTCGCCCGCCGCCTCGCCGCGCACGATCTCCCGGCCGTGCGTCGTGACCGCCCGCAGCAGCACCCCGTAGGAGGGGTTCACGGCCCGGTCGGCGCCCACGCTCACCGAGGCCCGCAGCTCCTGGCCGGGCTCCACGTCCACCCGGTACCAGCGCTGCCGCCCGAACTCCTCGCGGTCGGTGTACAGCCCGGACTCGACGGCCGGTGCCGTGGCGCACCCGGTGGCACCCTCGACCGCCACCGGCGTCACCACCGGCTCGGCCGCCCGGTCCACCAACTGGCTGACCTTGTCGGTCAGTTCGTCGGTGTGCCGCACCGACGTGTAGGTGCCGCCGGTGGCCTCCGCGATGCAGCTGAGCTGCTGCCGCATCTTGGTGTTGGGGACCAGCCCGAGGGTGTCGATGGTCAGACCGATGCCCTTCGCGGCGATCTCGCGGGCCACCTCGCACGGATCCAGCGGGGCGCAGGTGTCCTCGCCGTCGCTGATCAGCACGATCCGCTTGGATCCGGTGCCGCCGTCGAGGTCGTCGGCCGCCTTCAGCAGCGCCGGGCCGATCGGGGTCCAGCCGGTGGGGGAGAGGGTCGCCACCGCCGTCTTCGCCTCGGTGCGGTCCAGCGGGCCGACCGGGTAGAGCTGCGCGGTGTCCTTGCAGCCCGTCTTCTGGTCGTCGCCGGCGTAGTCGGCGCCCAGGGTCCGGATGCCGAGCTGGACCTCCTCGGGCGTCGCGTCCAGCACCTCATTGAAGGCCTGCTTCGCCGCCGCCATCCGGGTGCCGCCGTCGATGTCCCGGGCCCGCATGGAACCACTCACGTCGAGGACGAGGTCGACCTTGGGCGCGTCGCCGGTGGGTTCACCGGCGAGGGCCGCGGCCGGAAAGACGATCCCGGCCGTCAGGGCGGCGAGCAGGGCGCACACTCCCGCCGCCGGCCGTTTACTTGTGATCATCGGCGGATCCTATTGACCAGCGGTGCCGCGCTCCAAAACGGCCGTTCAGCGCAGGGGGTTGGGCAGCCCGGTCCACTGGTCGCCCGGTGTCCCCGGAGACAGCCGCATCAACGTCAACGCCTTGGCCGGCAGCGGCCGTTCGCGCAGCGCGGCGAGATCGGGGGTGCGCGGCAGATCCCGTACGGCCGCCTCCAGGGCCCCGCCCAGAGCCGCCGCCGAACCCGCCGTACCCGCGAGCGCGCCGGCCACCAGCGACCCGAACAGCTTGCGCCGCAGGGTCGTTTCGTCGTCGGTGACGATCCGGCCGGTCAGTTCCGGCACCGCGATGCCGTGCCGGGCCAGCCGGGCCGGGCTCACCCGGATGTCGGCGAGATCCCGGTAGACCAGGCGCAGGGGGGTGCCCGTCGGAGACAGGACGACGAGCAGGTTCTGTCCGTGCGCCTCCAGGGCCACGCCCAGGTCCAGCAGCCGCAGTCCCACGGTGAGGGCGAGCCGGGCGAAGCCGGCGAGCCAGGCGGGGTCGGCCGGCAGCCCGGTGGCGGGCAGGGCGGCCACCGGCACCACGCGCTCACCGCTGCCCGGCGCGACGCAGGCCTGCGGCGACTCCCGCAACACCGCGGCGAGGTCGGGGGAGTCGGCGGTGGCCGCGCCCAGGGTGCGGGTGACGTGCAGCAGACCGTCCAGGCGGGCGGCCAGCGTCTGGGCGAACGCCGACAGGGTCGCGGACAGGCCGATCGAGTACACCGAGATGTCCCGCACGGACGAGGTGAGCCGGGCGCTCAGCGCGGTCTTGACGTGCGGCCCCCCGTCGGGCAGCGCCAGCGTGCGCAGGGACATCAGCGGGTGCGCGTCCGGACCGGTCCCGCACGTCCGCTTCAGCACATGCTCCACCTGCCACGGATGCACCGGCAGCAACAGCCGTCCCCCGTCGGTCAGTTCGTCCGGCCAGGCGCCCGTCACCAGGCACTCGCCCGCCGGGACCGGCAGCAGCCCCAGCCGCACCAGCGGCCGGTGCTCGGGCCCGTAGGCGAGCTGCTCGGCCACCGAGAACCCGGGCCGGGCGCGGCAGCCCGGGTGGTACGGATGCCCGTCGACCACCCGCTGCTCCCACTCCCAGTCCTCGCGGGGCCACTGGGTCGCGCGCGGCTCCTCCTGCCCGGCCCGGGACAGCGCCAACGAGGCGACGCTGTGCCCGAGTTCGGCGGCGAAGTCCGTGGCGTGCGGTACGACGAGGTCGGTCATCAGCCGAGCCGGATCGTCGTACCACACGTCGTCGAGCCGTACGGCGGTGACGTACGCCGTCGTGGCGTACGGGTCCGGACGCGGGCCGCGCAGCCGGCGGCCGTCCGCGAGGCGCAGGGTGACGTCGTCCGGGCCGGCCGTGCGGTCCGTGAGCCACGGGAACGGCTCATGGGTGAGCGCACGCCACAGGCGAGTCAGGACGGCGGCGCGGGCACCGGGCAGTTCGGCCGTGTAGCGCGGCACGAGGCCGGGGCGTACGGCGGCCAGTTCCTCGGCGGCCTCGGCCTCGGCGGTGGGGGGACGGTGCACGGTCGGGCTCCTCGGGTACGGACGGGGTGTCACGACAGGTGGTGACGACAGACATACTGATCGTCTCCGCCCGAACGGACCGCAGAGAACGAGTGGAACGCGTGGATCCCTTCCCCCCGACCGCCGCCGATGACGCCGCACCCCGCGACGACATCGCGGACCGCGCCGACGCCTACGCGGCGGCGCCCCTCCTCAACTGCCTGCTGAGGGAGGTGGCCGAGCCCGTCTTGGACCCCGCCGGACCGGGCACACACCGGGTGTACCGGCTGCCCGGAGGCAGACTCCTGCGGGTGCGCGGCGCACGGCGGCCCGCCGCGCCCGAGGTGCACGCGGACGGCGGCTGGCGGCGCGTCGGCCACCCCGAACTGGTCAAACTCGTCGCCGAGGAACTGGTCCGGCACACCGGTCTGTCCAACCCCGACCTGCCCCCCGAGATGATCGACAGCCGGGACGTGGTCGCCGCTCTGCTCACCGCGCGGGCCCGGGCGACACCGCCCGACGACCCGTATCTGCGCTCCGAGCAGTGCCTGGTCACCGGCCATCCCCACCACCCGGCGCCCAAGGCCCGCGGCGGCGGTCCGGTCGCCGGCTGGCTGCCCTACGCCCCCGAGGCGCACGCCCGCTTCCCGCTGACGCTGCTCGGGCTGCGGGAGGACACGGTCGTGGAGGAGGGCGACACCTCGGCCCTCGACGCGCTCGGCGAAGCCCCGCCCGGCTACCGCCTGCTGCCCGCCCACCCCTGGCAGCTCGGCCTGGCCGCCCGCGACCTCGCCCCGGCCTTCACGGACGGCCGCCTGATCCGGCTCGGCACGACGGACTTCGCGGCCTGGCCGACGGCCGCGGTCCGCACGCTGTACGCGCCCGCCCGCGACCTCTTCCTGAAGTTCAGCCTCGACGTGCGCATCACCAACGACATCCGTCGCCTGTGGCGCCACGACCTGTACGCGCTACGCCGGACGGACACGGCGGCACGCCGGGCCCTGGCGGCGGTCGACGGTCCGGCGCGCTGGCTGAGCGACACCGGCTACCGCACCGCGGACTTCGCCTTCGAGGAACTGGCCGTCCTGGTCCGCGAGGGACTGCGCGACCGGTTGGTGTCCGGCGCGACCCCGCTGCTCGCCGCCGGGCTGGCCGAGGGCTTCGACGGCAGTCCTCTCGACGGCACCGCCGATCCGGCGGCCTGGTGGGAGGCCTACCTGGCCCAGGTGGTGCCGCCCGCGCTGGCGGCCTTCGCCGACCACGGCGTCGTCCTGGAGGCGCACCTGCAGAACACGCTGGTCGCCGTCGACGCCGACGGCACACCCGTGCAGGCGCTGTTCCGGGACGCCGAGGGCGTGAAGCTGCTGCCCGAGGTGTCCCGGGCGGCCGGCTGGGAACGGCTCGTGTACTGCCTGGTGGTCAACCACCTGATCGAGGTCGGGGCGGCCCTGGCCGAACGTCACCCGGGATTCGACCCCTGGCCCGCCGTCCGCCGCGAGCTGTCCCGGCACGACTTCCCCGAGGTCGCCGCCCTGCTCACCTCGCCCACCCTCCCCGGCAAGACGAACCTGCTGCTGCGCTGGACCGGCGCGGACGGCGCCGACGCCCGCTACCGGCCGCTGCCCAACCCCCTCGCGGGCTGAGGAGCGGCGGACGGGACCGTCAACTGAGGACGGTCGGCTGAGGACCGTCGGACGAGGAACCGCCGGCTGAGGACCGTCGGACGAGGAACCGCCGGCTGAGGACCGTCGGACGAGGGCCGGCTCAGGTCATCCGGTGGTGCCCTCGTCGGTCTCCTCCCACTCCTCCCGCGCGTCCGTGACCTCGCTGTCGCCGGACGGGTCCGGCTGCGGGTGTCCTTCCTCCTCGGGATGGATGTCGCGCTCACCGGTCTCCTGCTCCAGCGGGGACTCGGGCTCGCGTCCGGTTTCAGGACTGCTCATGATCACTCCTTCCGCTCCAGCTCCCAGAACAGAACGGGCATATCGACTTCCCCTGGGCCGGGAGGCGAAACGCGGCTCCTCACACGCTGAGGGCCGCCCGGACCGTCCCCTCGGCCCGCGCCCCGCCCTCGCCGGAGGAGGTCACCCGGCCCGCTTCCAGCACGTAGTACCGCTGGGCGGCCCGCATGGCGAAGCCCACGTGCTGTTCGACGAGCAGGACGGACAGGCCGCCGCGCCGCGTGAGCGCGAGGATCGTCTCCTCGATCTCGGCGACGACGGAGGGCTGGATGCCCTCGGTCGGCTCGTCCAGGAGAAGGAGCCGCGGGCGCGTGATCAGGGCGCGGGCGATGGCGAGCTGCTGGCGCTGGCCGCCGGAGAGCAGACCGGCGCGGCGGCCGGACAGCTCCCGCAGGACGGGGAACAGCTCCAGTGCCTCGCCGACGGCCTCCTTGCCGCCGGGACGGCCGTCGGCGACGAGCTGGAGGTTCTCCGCGGCGGTCAGGTGCGGGAAGCACTGCTGGCCCTGCGGTACGTACGCCATACCGCGGGCCACCCGCTGGTGCGGGGCTAGGCGGGTGATGTCCTCGCCGTCCAGCAGGACGCTCCCGGCGGTCGGCTTGAGCAGTCCCATGGCGGCCCGCAGGAGGGTGCTCTTGCCGGCGCCGTTGTGACCGAGGACGGCCGCGACGCCGTCCCTGGGGACCGAGACGGTCACCCCGTGCAGCACGGTGGTGCGGTCGTAACCGGCCCGGACGGTGGTGATCTCCAGCATGGGCGTCACGCCTCCTCGGCGACGGGAACGGGGGCGAGGGCGGCCCCGGGCTCGGGACCGGCCCCGGCGCCGGGCTCCGGCTCGGAGGCGCGGCCGAGGTAGACCTCCTGCACCCTGGGGTCGGCCTGGACCTCGGCGACCGTGCCCTCGCTGAGCACCTTGCCGGCGTGCAGGACGCTGACGCTGCGGGCGAAGGAGCGCATGAAGTCCATGTCGTGTTCGATGACGACGACCGTGTAGTCCTCGCTCACCCGGCGCAGCAGGGCGCCGGTGGCCTCGCGTTCGTCGTGGCTCATGCCGGCGACGGGCTCGTCGAGGAGCAGCAGCCGCACGTCCTGCACCAGCAGCATGCCGATCTCCAGCCACTGCTTCTGGCCGTGCGCCAGGGCCCCGGCGGGGCGGTCGCGCAGTTCGCTCAGACCGGTGGTCTCCAGCGCCCTCGTCACCGGTTCCGGTGTGCCCTTGCGGCGCCGGAGCATGGTCAGCGGTCCGCGTCCGGCGCCGGCGGCGATGTCCAGGTTCTGCAGGACGGTCAGTTCCTCGAAGACCGTGGCGGTCTGGAACGTCCGGCCGATGCCGAGGCGGGCGATGCGGTGCACGGGCCTGCCGAGGAGTTCCTGGTCCCCGAAGCGGGCCGAGCCGGTGGCCTTCACCAGCCCGGTGACCGCGTCGACCAGGGTGGTCTTCCCGGCGCCGTTCGGCCCGATGAGGAACCGCAGATCGCCGGGCGGGATGTCCAGGTCCACTCCGTCGACGGCGGTGAAGCCGTCGAAGGTGACGCGCAGGTCGCGGACGGTCAGTCCCTCGCCGTTCATGCTGTCTCTCCCTTCGGGGTGCGGGTGCGGCCGGTGCGGACGACGGCGAGCAGCGACGCCAGACCGCCGGGCAGGAAGCCCACCGCCACGATGAACAACAGCCCCTGGAAGTAGGTCCACCCCGCGGGGAAGGCGTCGGAGAGGGTGCTCTGCGCCCAGGCCACGACGAGCGCCCCGAGCACCGCGCCCACCAGCGAGGCCCGGCCGCCGACCGCCGCGCCGATGACGAAGCCGATGGACGGCACGATCCCGATCAGCGCGGGCGAGATGATCCCGACGGCCGGCACGAACAGGGCGCCGGCCAGGCCCGCCATGCCCGCCGCCACGACGTACGCGACGAGCTTGACGTTGGCCGGGTCGTAGCCGAGGAAGCGGACCCGCTCCTCGGAGTCCCGTACGGCGACGAGGAGTTCGCCGTAGCGGCTGACGAACAGCTGGCGGGCGAGGGCCATCAGGAGCAGCAGAGCGACGGCGATGACGACGTACACCGTCCGCTGGTTGACCGGGTCGTCGAGGTCGTAGCCGAAGAAGCCCTGGATGTCGGTGAGTCCGTTGGTGCCGCCGGTGGTGGCCTGCTGGCCGACCAGCCAGATGGCGAGGGCGGCGGCCAGCGCCTGGCTGAGGATGGCGAAGTACGCGCCCTTGACCCGGCGCCGGAAGATGAAGAACCCGAGCAGCGCGGCGACCGCCATGGGCAGCAGGACGGTCGCGGCGAGCGCGAAGCCCGGACTGGCGAACGGCTTCCACCACCAGGGCAGTGCGTCGCCGGTGCCGTACAGCTGCATGAAGTCGGGCAGTGCCTGGCCGGTGGCGGCGGCGTCGGCCAGCTTGAGGTGCATCGCCATGGCGTAGCCGCCGATGCCGAAGAAGACGCCCTGGCCGAGCACCAGCAGTCCGCCGCGGCCCCAGGCCAGGCTGACGCCGACGGCCACGATCGCGTAGCACAGGTACTTGGCGAGCAGGGAGAGCCGGAAGTCGGACAGGACCAGCGGGGCGACACCGAGGAGGAGCACGGCGCCGAGGGCGAAGCTGGCGGGCACCCGCAGGCGCTCCCGCAGGGACACGGGCGGGTCGGTCACGGCGGTGGGGGCCGGAGAGGTCGTTGTGGTCATGCGAGGCTCCTGGTCCGCAGTGTGTACAGGCCCTGGGGACGCCACTGGAGGAAGGCGACGATCGCGACCAGCACCATCACCTTCGCGACGCTGACCGTGGTCGAGTACTCCAGCACCGACTGCAGGACGCCCAGCACGAAGGCGGTGATCACGCTTCCCCTGAGCTGCCCGATCCCGCCCACGACGACGACCAGGAAAGCATCGACGATGTAGTTGGTGCCCGTCGTCGGACCGATCGGGCCGACCAGCGTGAGCGCGACCCCGGCCACGCCCGCGAGGCCCGAGCCGATGAAGAACGTCATCCGGTCGACCCGGCCGGTGGCGATGCCCGACACCTCGGCGAGGTCCCGGTTCTGCACGACGGCCCGGATGCGCCGGCCGAGCGGCGTCAGCCGCAGGATCAGGGTGAGCGCGAGGACGCAGAGCAGGGCGAGGCCGAGGATGAACAGCCGGCTGTTGGCGAGGGTGATGCCGCCGCCCACGGAGACGTTGCCGGTGAGCAGGTCCGGGGCGCGGGTCTGCACGTTGGGCGCGCCGAAGATGTCCCGGGCGAGCTGCTGGAGCATCAGGGACACGCCCCAGGTGACCAGCAGGGTGTCCAGCGGCCGGGTGTACAGGCGCCGGATGAGCAGCCACTCCAGCAGCATCCCCATGGCACCGGCGACGAGGAACGCCACGGGCAGCGCGACCAGCAGCGAGAGGCCGGCGCCGCTGAGGGACTTCTGCAGGACGTACGTGGTGTAGGCACCGGTCATGATGAACTCGCCGTGCGCCATGTTGATCACGCCCATCTGACCGAACGTCAGGGTCAGGCCGAGCGCGATGAGCAGGAGGACGGCACCGATGCTGATGCCGGTGAAGGACTGGTTGAGGATGACCGTCATGGAGCGGCTCCGGGTCGGGGACGGGGGTGCGGGACGCGGGACGGGACCCGGCCCCGAGAGCGGGCCGGGTCCACCCGGCGGGGCCGGACGGGGAGCCGGTCAGGACAGACCGGCGGCCCAGGAGTAGCCCTTGAGGTACGGGTCCGGCTTGATCGGCTTGCCCGAGTTCCAGACCTCGGTGATCAGTCCGTCCGCGCCGACCTTGCCGATCCGGGCCGTCTTGTGGACGTGCTGGGTCGCGCCGTCGACGGTGACCTTGCCCTCGGGGGCGTCGAGGGTGATGCCGTCCGCGGCCGCCTTGATCTTGGCGACGTCGAAGGAGCCGGCCTTCTCGACCATCTCCTTCCACAGGTACACGGAGATGTAGGCGGCCTCCATCGGGTCGCTGGTCGGCTTGTCCTTGCCGTAGGCGGCCTGGTACGCCTTGACGAACGTGGTGTTCGCCGTGCCGGGCGTGGTCTCGTAGTAGTTCCACGCGGTCAGCTGGTCCTGGAGGTACTGGGTGCCGATGCTCTTGACCTCCTCCTCGGCGATGGAGACCGACAGCACCGGCATGCTCTTCGCGGTCATTCCCGAGGACTTGTACTCCTTGAAGAAGGCCACGTTGCTGTCGCCGTTGAGGGTGTTGAACACCGCGTCCGCGCCGGAGTCCTTGACCTTGTTGACGATGGTGCTGAATTCCGTGGAGCCCAGCGGCGCGTAGTCCTCGCCGACCACCCGCATGCCGTTGGCCTTCGCGTACGCCGTGATGATCTTGTTGGCGGTGCGCGGGAAGACGTAGTCGCTGCCGACCAGGTAGAGCTTCGTCAGGCCCTGCTTCTTCAGGTAGTCCAGCGCGGGCACGATCTGCTGGTTGGTGGTCGCGCCGATGTAGAAGATGTACGGGGACTGCTCCAGGCCCTCGTACTGCACCGGGTAGAACAGCGGCGACCTGTACCGCTCGAAGACCGGCTTGACGGCCTTGCGGCTGGCCGAGGTCCAGCAGCCGAAGGTGGCCGCGACCTTGTCGTCCGTGATCAGGGCCTCCGCCTTCTCGGCGAACGTCGGCCAGTCGGAGGCGCCATCCTGGCTGACGGCCTGGAGCTTCTTGCCCAGCACACCGCCGGCGGCGTTGATCTCCTTGATGGCGAGCAGCAGCGCGTTGTGGACCGTGACCTCGCTGATGGCCATCGTGCCCGACAGCGAGTTCAGCAGTCCCACCTTGACCGTGCTGCCGGAGGTGTCGGCCGTGGTCCCGGACCCGTCGGTCGAGGCGCTGTCTCCGGTCTTGGCGCCGCAGGCGCTGAGGGCCGCGGAGGCGCCGACGGCCGACATGCCGGCCAGCAGGCCGCGTCTGCTGATGCTGAACCCAGACATGCAAAACCTCCATGCCCCGAAGGGCGTTGCGAAAAGAGCGGAAGACCCCGGGGAGGGAATGTGGCACACGGACCGAGCCGTTTCGGGATGACGTCCGGGCTGGTCGCTGAAGTGCGTCCACAGCCTGCGAGGGAACTGTTGCCACGGCGTTTCCGGTTAATTGAGGGTGAGTTTCCAGTGGAAGTGAAAACAACGATCGAAGAAAAGCACCGCCGCTGGTGGACCGGTACCTGACGGCGGATCAGCAACGGCAATTAATACTTCCTCCTGGAAGGATCTATTCTTCCGCTCTCGCTTGTCAGGCGGAGGGTGATCGACGGTAGGCTCCGGACATCCCTGTGACGGGGTGCCGAGGATCCGACCGGAGGAGCGCACGATGGCGAGGCGGCCCGAGGAACTGCTGCGTCTGCTGACGCGCGCCGAGCGTCTCTTCGCACGCCGAGTGCAGTCCGTACTGGAGGAGTTCGACTGTTCCGTGGAGGCGTGGCGGGTCCTGGACCTGCTCTCGGACGGGCAGGGGCACCACATGACGGCCCTCGCCGACCACGCCTTCCTGCCGCCGCCGAGCCTGACCAAGCTGATCGACCAGCTCGTCGACCAGAACCTCGTCTACCGCCGCGTCGACCCCGCCGACCGGCGACGCGTCCTGGCCCACCTCACCCCGCGGGGCGTGCGGCGCCGCCAGGAGCTGGTGCGCGAAGTGCGGGCCGGATGGGGGCAGTCGGGGCCGCTGCTCGCGGAGGCCGACGGCGAGCGACTGCACGCACTGCTGGACCGGCTGGCCTGCGCACTGGAGAACCCGGTCACAACAGATCGTGGGGAGCGCGCAGTTGGGCGAGCACGGTGAAGTCGAGCCCGTCCGCCTGGGCCAGGTAGACGCGCTGGCGCACATGCCGGTCCTGGAGGCGGAGCAGCCCGCGCGGCCCTTGGTACGACACCGCGTCGGCGGCGGCGCCGATCGCGCGGACGTCGAGGGTGCGGGCCTGTCCGACGAGTGCCGCCAGCAGCAGGACCCCTTCGTAGCACGACTCACCGAGGCTGCCCGGCGCGGGCGCCTCGATCCCGAACCGGGCGGCGTACCGGCCGTGGAAGTCCAGGGTGTCCTGGTTCGCCAGTGACGCGAAGAATCCGGCCGTGCTGAACAGGTCGCCGGTCGCCTCCGGGCCGCTGGCCAGCAGCATGTTCTCGTCCATCAGCGTGCTCAGCCGCAGACACCGCCGGTCCAGACCGGAGGCCGCGAACGCCCGGTTGAAACGCACCGCGTCGCTGCCGACCAGCAGCATCAGCACGGCGTCCGCGTCCGCGTGCTCGATCCGCCGCAGCACGTCACGGAGGTCCTCGGTGCCCAGCGGGAGATACGCCTCGCCGCAGATCCGGCCCCGGCACACGCGGGCGTAGCGGCGGGCGGCCCGGGCGGTGCGCCGGGGCCACACGTAGTCGTTGCCGACGACGAACCAGCGGCGCACGCCCCTGGCCTCCGCGAGCAGCCGCATCGCGGGCAGCAGCTGCCAGGCCGGGGTCTCGCTGGTCATGAAGACCCCCTCGGTGTGTTCGCCGCCCTCGTAGAGCGCCGTGTACACATACGGCACCCGGTGCGCGATCCGCGGGGCCATCGCCTGCCGGACCGAGGAGATGTGCCAGCCGGTGACGCCCTGCACCGTGCCCGTCGCCACCAGCGCCTCGACGTCCCGTGCGACCTCCTGAGGATCGCCGCCGCCGTCGATCTCCAGCAGCCGCAGCTCCCTGCCGAGGACACCGCCCGCCTTGTTGACCTCCTCGGCGGCCAGCCGCGCGCACGTCGCACAGGCGGGACCGAAGATCCCCGCGGGCCCCCGCATCGGGTACACGAGCGCGACGTTCAGGACCGAGTCGTCGGCGCTGACCCACTCGGGGGTGCGGAGGCTGGGCGGCGGCCGGTGCATGGCCACATGATCGCCCGGCCGTCACCGCCGCCCAAGCGGCGGAGCGGATCGAGACCGATTCGTAGGATCGGGCTGTCCGCCCGGTCCTGTCCGCCTGTCCGACCGTCCGACCGTCCGCCCGGTCCTGTCCGCCTGTCCGACCGTCCGCCGGAGTGGTCCGCCTGTCCGACCGTCCGCCGGAGTGGTCCGCCTGTCCGCCCGGAGTCGTCCGCCTCGCCCCGCCGGCCCGGTCCGGTCCGCACGGCCCCCGCCCCCAGGACGTCGGCGCTCATATGTGAGGCGTCGGCGACAGAAGTAACGTGCTGAGGCTTATCTGCGTGTTTGCCGGGAACTCGCAGACCGCAGCGGTCGCCGCGGGTCTCCGCCCGCACAGGCGATCGTCCGGTACGGGTGAGGGAGATGCCGTGACCGTTCGTGTAGGGGTAGAGGAAGAGTTCCACGTGCTGGACGCCGAGAGCGGGCTGCTGGCCCCACGCGCCGGTGCGCTCCTCGGCCGCCTGGACACCTCCGGTTTCACGACCGAGCTGCAGCAGTCGGCCGTGGAGTGGAACAGCCGGGTGCACGCCACGCTGGACTCCCTGCACACCGACGTGACCGGGGCACGGCGGCTCCTCGACGCGACCGCCTCCCGGCTCGGTCTGGCCGTCGTCGCGGCCGGGACCGTGCCGTTCGCCCGGGTGGCGTCCGGCGAGGCCACCGCAGATCCCCGGTACCAGCACATGGCCGACGAGTACCGCACCGTCGCCGACGAGCACCTCGTGTGCAGCGCGCAGTTCCATGTGGACATCCCCGATCGCGACACGGCCGTCCGGATCATGTGCGCCGTCTCGCCGTGGCTGCCCCCGCTGCTGGCCCTGTCCGCCAGCTCACCGTTCTGGCTCGGCGCGGACACCGGATACGCCAGCTGGCGCACGATGCTGTGGCAGCGCTGGCCCACCTCCGGGCCGGCCGGCTGCTTCGCCGGAGCCGCCGACTACGACGCCACCGTCACCGGCCTGGTCCGCTCCGGGGTGATCAGCGATCCCGGAATGATCTATTACGACATACGGCCGTCCGCCCACCAGCGGACGCTGGAGCTGCGCCTGTGCGACGCGTGCCCGCGCGCCGAGACCGTCGTGCTCGTCGCCGGACTGTTCCGCGCCCTGGTCGAGGACGCGCGGGTCCGGCTGGAGCAGCCGGGCGGCCGGCCGTGCGACGGCCGGCACGAATGGATCCGGGCCGCCGTCTGGCGAGCGGCCCGCGCCGGTCTGGAGGGCACCCTCGTCGACCCGGTCACCCGCTGTCCCGCGCCCGCCGCCACCGTCCTGCGCGGCATGCTCGGGCGGCTGCGCCCCGCCCTGGAAGCCTTCGGCGACTGGGACACCGTGCGCGCACTCACGGAAGAAGCCCTGGCGCGGGGCAGTGCCGCCCGCCACCTGCGCGACATCGCTGAGGAGGACGGCCTGCTCGCCGCCGTCAGGACGATGGTGGCCGAGACCCGTGGCGAGCGAAGGCCGCGCCCCGCGGCCGTGCGCCGGCCCGTCGCGACGGCCGGCGCCGCCCCGCCGGGGACCCTGGCGCCGGGGCCGGGCCCGGTGGAAACCGTCGGCGGCTGACACCCGCGCGGCCATGGAGGAAAGCAGGCACCGGGTGCCGCCCGCGACGGGGCGGCGGGGCGCGGAGGACCGGGTGGACAGCCCGTCCGCCCGTCGTGCCGGTGCCGGTGTCGTCTGTGATCGAGGAGAGTAGTCCGTCATGCCCAGCAGCAGCACCACCCCGAACCGGACCGGATCGTGCCCGCCCGAGGTACCACCGCCGAGTCCGTCCGACGGCGCCCCGCGAGGGGGTGCGGCCTGATGTGCGGCCTCAGCGGAGAGATACGTTTCGACGGGGGACGGCCGGACCTGGCGGCCGTCGAGCGGATGACCGACCGGCTCGCCGCCCGGGGGCCGGACGGCCGGGGCCTGTGGTCCCAGGGTGGCGTCGCACTGGGCCACCGCCGGCTGAAGATCATCGATCTGTCCGAGTGCGGGGCGCAGCCGATGACCGACCCCGCGGGCCGGATCGCCGGTGTCTTCAACGGCTGCATCTACAACTACCAGGAGCTGCGCGAGGAACTGCGCGGTCTCGGGCACCGCTTCTTCTCCGACTCCGACACCGAGGTACTGCTCAAGGCGTACCAGCAGTGGGGAACCGCGTGCGTCGACCGCCTCTACGGCATGTTCGCGTTCGTCATCGTGGAACAGGCCACCGGACGCGTCGTCCTCGGCCGTGACCGGCTGGGCATCAAGCCGCTGTACCTGGCGCAGGCACCGGGGCGGCTGCGTTTCGCCTCCTCCCTGCCGGCCCTCCTGGCGGGCGGCGGCGTCGACACCTCCCTCGACCCGGTCGCGCTGCACCAGTACCTGAGCTGGCACGCCACCGTGGCGGCACCGCGCACCGTCCTCGCGGGCGTCCGCAAGCTGCCCCCCGCCACCGTGCGCGTCATGGAGCCGGACGGCGGCCACCGCGACATCTGCTACTGGCAGCCGTCGTACACGCGCCGGCCCGAGTACGCGCACCTGGGCGCGGACGACTGGCGGGACGCGGTGCTCGACGCGCTGCGCACCGCGGTACGCCGGCGCATGGTCGCCGACGTACCCGTCGGCGTGCTCCTGTCGGGCGGGCTCGACTCCAGCCTGATCGTGGCGCTGCTGGCCGACGAGGGGCAGCGCGATCTCGCGACCTTCAGCGTGGGCTTCGAGTCGGAGGGCGGCGAGGAGGGCGACGAGTTCCACTACTCCGACCTGGTCGCCCGGCACTTCGACACGGACCACCACCAGCTGATGGTGCCCTCGGACCGCGTGTCGACGGCCCTGGACGCGGCCGTCGAGGCGATGAGCGAGCCGATGATCAGCCACGACGTGGTGGCCTTCCACCTGCTGTCCGAGCAGGTGGCGAAGGAGGTCAAGGTCGTCCAGAGCGGCCAGGGCGCGGACGAGGTCTTCGCCGGCTACCACTGGTATCCGGACCTGGCCGCCGTCCCCCGGGAACGGGAGCCCGAGGCGTACGCCGAGACGTACTTCGACCGGCCGCACGCCGACCTGACCGCCGTCCTCCAGCCCCACCTGCTGCCCGGCCACGACGTGTCGGGCCGCTTCGTGCGGGAGCACATGGCACGTCCGGGCGCGGAGACCGCCCTCGACGCGGCGCTGCGGCTCGACACCCATGTGATGCTCGTCGACGACCCGGTCAAGCGGGTCGACAACATGACCATGGACTGGGGCCTGGAGGCCCGCGTCCCGTTCCTCGACCACGACCTCGTGGAACTCGCCGCCGCCTGCCCGCCGGAACTGAAGCTCGCCGACGGCGGCAAGGGCGTCCTCAAGGCCGCCGGCCGCCGGGTGCTGCCCGCGGAGGTCGTCGACCGGCCCAAGGGCTACTTCCCCGTCCCCGCCATCAAGCACATGGCGGGTCCCGTACTGGAACGGGTCCGCGAGGCACTGTCGGCGCCCGAGGCCACCTCGCGGGGCGTCTTCCAGGACGCGTACGTGGCCAGGCTGCTGTCGGCGCCGGACGAGCACCGCACCAGGCGCGGGGCGAACGCACTGTGGCAGGTAGCTTTGCTGGAGATATGGCTGCAAACGCACGGAATCAGCTGACCGGGACGCAGGGCACCGACGCCTCGGGCCCGGTCCCTCCCTTCCGCGCCCCCGCCGACAGGGACACCGACGGCGGGGTGCCGCCGTGGCGGTCGGAGGACCACGGGGACCACGGCCCCGCCCCGGCGGTGACGGCGTCGGCGGCCACCGTGCCGATGCCGGCGTACACGGCTCCGGCGCCGGTGGCCCTGCCCGACGCCGCCGCGCCGCGGGACACCCCGCAACGGCTGACGTCCCACGGCTGCTGGTATCCGTCGGTGGACCCCAGCGGCAGACACGTCGCGTTCATCTGCGACCGCGGCGGGGTTCCGCAGCTGTGGACCGGACCGGTGGACGGACACGAGGTCCACCTGCTGGACTCCGACCCGCACCCGGTCAAGGAGGTGGCCTGGTCCCCGGACGGCCGCTGGATCGCCTACACCACGGCCCCGGGAGGCGGCGAACACACCCGGGTGCTGTGCGTACGGCCCGACGGAACCGGGCGACGCGTCCTGGCCGGCGCCGAGCCCGGCAGCTCCGCGCACCTGGGCTGCTGGCAGCACGACGGCTCGGCCGTGGCCGTCACCGTCGCCGAACCGGTTTTCGGGCGGGGCGAGGCGGACCCGGGAGACCGGCCCGCCCGCGAGGAACCGGGCCTCGCCGACCCGCGCACGTACACCGCCCCCCATCCGGCGGGCTGGGCCACCCGCGACGGCCAGGCCGTGCTGCTGGGCGGCCCGCACCACGGTGACGCGGCGGGCCGCGACGGCGGGCCGGCCGGTGTCACTGGTGTCACCAGCGTCGCTGGTGCTGCCGCTGCCACCGGTGTCGCTGGAACGCGGGGCGTGCCGGGGGCGCACGGCCGGGAAGCCGGCAAGGAGGGCCCGGACGGAACGGCCGGCGGAGGACTGGCCGCCTACCTCGTCGACCCCGAGGGGGTGTCGGCCCCCGCCCTGCTGGCGGTCGAACGGGGCGCCGCCACGCTGCGCGTGTGCGACCTCAGCCAGGACGGACGGCTGGCGCTGGTGCGCCGGGGGCCGCGCGGCCGGCGGGAGGCCCTGGTCGTGCGCACCGCCGACCTGCGGACCACCTGCGCGCTGCCGGTCGCCGACGGTGATCCGTGGATCGGCCGTTTCTCCCCGGACGGCGGGACGCTGTGGCTGCGCAGCGACGCCGCACGCGAGTTCGCCGCTCTGTTCGCCGTCCGCCTCGGTCCCCTGGGCGAGCGGCTGGAGCTGACCGTGGCCGCCGAGCGCGAGGACTGCGGACTGGAACTGCTGGCGTTCGGCCGTGACGGACACACCGCCGCGCTGGCCTGGAACGTGCGCGGTGCCAGTGAGCTGGAGGTCGTCACCCTCACGCCGGCCCCCGCCCGGGACGCCCTGGAGGGCCCGCCGCGGCCGGTGCCGGTGCCGCTGCCGCTGCCGCACGAGGTGGTGACCCGGATCGCGCGCGCCGACGACCGGTCGGGACTGGTGCTGGCGCTGTCCGGGTCGCAGCGCCGCCCGGGTGTGTGGTGGCTGTCCGAGGGAGCCGCGCTGCGCACCGGATGGTCGTCCCGGGACGAGGACGCCGTCCCCCCGGGCCGTCCGCCCGTCCGTCCCGTACCGCTGCGGCTGACGGCACGCGACGGACTGCCGCTGAGCGGCTGGTACTACCGCGCGCCCGGCCGGGGCCCCGCGGAGCCGGCGCCCTGCGTGATCCATCTGCACGGCGGGCCGGAGGAGCAGGAACGGCCCGTGTTCAACCCCCTCTACCACGAGCTGCTGGGCCGGGGCCTGGACGTCTTCGCCCCGGACGTGCGCGGCTCCTCGGGGCACGGCCGGTCCTTCGTCGACGCCGACCTGGGCACAGGCCGGTTCGCCGCGATCCAGGACGTCGCCGACTGCGCGGCCCACGCCGTGGTGAGCGGCCTCGCCGATCCCAGGCGGCTGGCCGTCATGGGCCGCTCGTACGGCGGCTACCTGGTGATGGCCTCCCTCGTGTGGCACCCGGACCTCTTCCGCACCGGCGTCGCGGCCTGCGGCATGTCCGACTTCGCGACCTTCTACGCCGGCACCGAGCCGTGGATCGCGGAATCGGCCGCGCACAAGTACGGCCACCCCGAACGCGACCGGGAACTGCTGCACGCCCTGTCCCCGATGACCCGCGTCGACGCCCTGCGGGTCCCGCTGCTCGCCGTCCACGGTGAGCACGACACGAACGTGCCGTTCGGCGAGTCCGAGCAGTTCGTCCGCGCCGCCCGGGAACGCGGCCTGGACGCCGAACTGTTGACGCTGCGCAACGAAGGGCACGACTTCCTGCGCGCGGACAGCCGGCAGATCTTCCGCCGGGCCGCCGCCGACTGGATCGAACGGCACCTCGCCGACTGAGCGGCGCCCGTACCGGCTGGTTCCCGTGCCGGAGCGGCGGGGCGCGCCCCGAGGGCGTTTTCGCTTCCCCCGGCTGTTCATTTCGAATTCCGGAAGATGACCGGTTTCCCATGGTTCCGCTGTACTGGGTGGCACTTTTGCCTTTGAGAGCGCGTCCACACCCCGCCCACCCCTGCACCGACGCCCTCTTCCGTGGCCCTAAACCCCTCTCTGCGATCCGGCCTGGAATGACCAGTTTTTTTCGAAGCGATCATGTGATCTACGCCCGCGCTGGTATGGTTTTTTTGTGAGCAGATGTGTACTGCACCAGACTCTGCGGCACCGGCTTTCTGCCCGGCGCTGACCACGTCGGCGGTGAACGGGGTGACGGAAAAGATGAGGAAACTTTTTTGAAGCGGCCGCAGCGCCTGCCGTGTCCCCACGCCTCCGCCAGCCAGGGAGAACCTCATGAGCGCAGACGTCTGACTGGGGGGGACGTCGCATGTTCTCCACGACCCCCAGACCCTTTGAAGGAAGTACCTTGTCCGTTCAGAACGGTTCACGCTCCATGCTCGCGCGCGGCCTGAGTATTCTGCGATGCTTTCGGCCGGGCGAACCGGAACTGCCGCTCTCCGAAATCGCTCGTAGATCCGACATGCCTAAAGCGACCGCTCACCGGATCATCACGGAACTCGTCGACAAGGGAATGCTGGAGCGGGGGGAGAAAGGATTGAGACTCGGCGTCGCTCTTTTCATGCTCGGTGCGCAGGTTCCCCGGCAACTGGAGCTGCGCGATCTGGCCTTCCCGTACGCGGAACAACTCCATCACCTCACGCGCGGAAGCGCCTTCGTCTTCATCTCCGACGCGGTCGGCCCCGACGCGGCGCTGGTGGACGCGGTGCGCCGGGGGTACGGCGCGGGCGCCGAACTCGGCGCGGAGGAGGAGACCTGGGCCTCGGCCCAGGCCGCGACCCGGATCTTCCACGCGTTCGGCGCGGACGCGGCCCGCCCGCCCCAGCGAGCACGGGCGGGCGGCCGGGAGGCGGCCCGGGTGCAGCACCAGGGGTTCGTTGCCGTCCGCAGCGGCACCGGCGCCGTGGGCATCGCGGCGCCCGTGCTCACGGTGTCGAACACGGCCGTGGGGGCGCTGGCCGTCGCCGGACCGCAACGCCGATTACAGGTGGTCACGGCCGCCTCCCATCTGCGGGCCGCGTGCGCCGCCGTCTCGCGTGCCCTGCAACGCACCCCCGAGCTGATGCTCGTCCAGTGATCCCCGGAGTTCCGTGGCGCGGCAGTCACGCGGCGGGCCGACCCGCCGCGCGGATGCGCGAGGCCGCACCCCGCCCGCCGGATCCCGCGCCGGTACGTCATGTCAGCCCCGCCTGGCCGTGAACAGAGCGGGCAGCAACCGCCCGGCCAGATACTCCTCGCGGGCCGCTCCGAGGGTGTCCCGGATGAGGTCGGCCGATTCGGACCCGTAGATCCCGGCCACACTGCCCCGGAAGATCCGCACCACCTTGAGCCGCTCGGCGAGCAGCGCCGCCGCCCATGAGGTCAGGTCACGCCGCGCCACGCCGACGAAGCCCGCGCGGTCGAGCTGGCGCAGACGGCCGGTGAGAGCGGTGGTGAAGAAGACTCCCCGCGGATGAGCCGTACGGAACGCCTCGGACGGCGTCCGGCCGTCCGGCGTCAGGCTCACCTCCTCGGTGAGGACCAGCAGCCCGCCGGGGCGCAGCAGCCTCCCTGCCTCGCGCACGACCTCGCCGGGCTCGGGAAAGTGCGGCATCGACCCCGTCACCACCACGACGTCGAGTGAGGCGTCGGGCAGCGGGACAGCCGAGGCCGAGGCGCAGATGTCCGTCATCCCCGCACGTCCCTGCGCGCGGCCGATACGGCGGCTGACGGCGCAGTGCTCGGCGACGAGTTCGACGCCGTAGGCGCGCCGCACGACGAGTCCGCGCGCGGTGAGGCGGTCGACCGTGTAGCGCAGCGCGCCGCCGAACCCGCTGCCCAGTTCGCACAGATCCACCGTGGCGCCCTCCACGGCCCCGGAAGCCCCGGAAGCCCAGGCGGCGACGGCGTCGGCGACCAGATCGCAGCCGTGCGGTCCGAAGTGGCCCATCTGATCGAGGCCGAGCAGGCCGTCGGGCCCCTCCTCGCCGGTGAACTCGACGATGGACCGCTCGGTGCGCTCCCAGTCGTGCAACGCGGGGAACAGCTCCCGGTGGTAGCGGTACTGGACCCCCTGCTGACCGGGCGGGACGCCGGGCCGCGCGGTCATCGCGGGTCACCGGGCGAGGCGGAGGCGGAGGCCGCGAAGGTCCTGATGTTCGGCACAGCGATGCTCCTCGGTATGTGCGGACGGTCCTGCGGGCGGCTGTGGGCCGGTACCCGCCCGGAGCCGGGCTCCGGGCCGGCTCAGGGCGCCGCCGCCGCCGGTGCGCGGAATTCGTCGGGCACCGCCGCGCAGACGGCGTCCAGCGTGGCGAGCGCCTCCTCGGCCTCCTCGTCGGTGGCGATCAGCGGCGGGAGCAGGCGCAGGACCTCCGGCCGCCCCAGGCAGGGGGAGACCACCAGGCCCTTGCGGCCCAGCTCCATCAGGACGTCCCCGGCCACGGCGGGAGCGCTGAACTCCACACCCCACAGCAGCCCCCGGCCGCGTACCTCGGTGATCAGGGCGGGGTGGCGCCGGGCGAGCCGCGCCAGGCCGGCGGCGAACAGCTCCGCGAGACGCTCGCCGCGCGGCGCCAGCTCCTCGACCGCGGTGAGCGCCGCGAGGCCGGCCGCCGCGCCCAGCGGATGCCCGGAGAAGGTCGTGGTGTGCAGGAACGGGTCGGCGGTCAGCGGTGCGTACAGCTCGGGCGTGGCCACCACGGCGGACAGCGGCTGCACCCCGCCGCCGAGCGCCTTGCCGAGCAGTACGGCGTCGGGCCGCACCCCGGCGTCGGTACTGACCAGCCGGGGCCCGCATCTGCGCAGTCCGCTCTGGATCTCGTCGGCTATCAGGAAGGCGCCGTTCTCGTGCGCCGCGTCCGCGAGGGCCCGCAGGAACACGGGGTCCAGCGGACGTACGCCGCCCTCGCCCTGGACGGGTTCGACGAGCACCGCGGCCACCTCGCCGTCCGCGAAGGCGCCCGCTATCGCGGCGGTGTCCGTCGCGATGTGGGTCACGCCGCCGAGCAGCGGTTCGAGCGAACGGCGGTAGCGCGGGTTCCAGGTCGCGGCCAGAGCGCCGAGGGACTTGCCGTGGTAGGCGCCCTCGACGGCCAGGACGCGGGTGCGGCCCGTGGCCAGCCGTGCCAGTTTGAGCGCCGCCTCGACGGCGTCGCAGCCGTTCAGCCCCAGCCACACCTTCGTCAGCCGCCCGGGGTCGGCCCAGGAGGCCAGCGCGCCCGCGAGACCGGCGGTGGTGCCGTTGCCCAGGACGCGGGTGGACACCGGCATGGCGTCCAGCTCGCGGCGTACCGCGGCCACGACGCCGGGATGCCGCTGGCCGAGCAGAGTCACCGCGTAGCTTCCGAAGTCGAGCGCGCTGCGGCCGTCGGAGAGCCGCACGCGAGCCCCTTCGCCGCTCATCTCGATCGCACCGGAGCCGTTCATGCCGTAGACCAGAGCCAGTTGAGGCGAGAGATGTCTTCGTGTCGCGTCGAGCGCACCCCGGGCGATGCCGTTTCCGGCGGTCGCGGTCATCGGGAACGTCCTCTCCTCGTACGGTGGTTCCGGTCCCGTCCGGTCAACTTGTAACCCCCCGTCCACGCTCGTGAGAAGTCGCGTTCCGGCTGCCGGAACGTTCGTTGATCCGCACCCGAGGCGCTTGACAGGCTGCGGGAGACCGCGGGTTCCCGGGGCTCCGCAGACCACCGGGGACACGGCCCGGGGAAGGGCCCGCCGCACCGTCGCCGTCCGCAGCCGAAAGGTGCACCGACCGCATGGAGACCACGTCAGCCGGCGCCGTCGCGTTCCCGGATTTCGGCACCCTGGAAAGGCGTCTCGACGCGTTCCTGGAACCACGCGGGATCAGCAGGACCGCCGTGCTCGGGGAAGCCGACCAGGGCATGGGCGCTCCGGCGCTCGCGGTCGTCGCCGGATCGGTGCTCGCCGGGTTCGGCAACCACCGCAGCGATCTCGACCTGCTCGTCCTGGTGGAGAACGACAAGCTCACCCGGTTTCCCATCCAGTCGCACGAACACGGCGCGCTGATCGACGTCAACGTCCGCTGGGCGAGCGGGGTCCGGGACAGCGCGGACGAGCTGGCCACCGAGACCTGGCCGCGGTTCGCCACGGTCACCGAGGACGCCTGGAACCACCGGCGCCGCACCCTCAACACCGTGAACCGGCTGGCGCTCGGGCTGCCGCTGATCGCTGTGCCGCCGTGGGACGACTGGCAGGCGGGGCTGCGCCGGCCGTGGCTGGCCGACGTGCTGGAGCAGTGGTGGACGGTGGAGGCGCACCGCCTCGCGCAGGCCGCCCGCTGGCTGCTCGACGCCCGGCCCATGGCGGCGGCGGTCCGTGCCCGGGAGGCCGTGGTCGCCGCGCTCAACGCGCGGACCACGGCGGCCGGGACGCTGTACTTCGCGGCGAAATGGGTGGGCGAGAAACTCAGGTCGCTCGGGGACGACGAGGGCCTCGCCCTGCTCCGCGAGGCCCTGGCCCCTCCGCTCGCGCCCCGTGAACGGGTGGCGCACTGCCTGGCGGCCGTCGAGCGCCTGATCGGCGACGCCGCGCCCCTGCACGCGGTACTGCGCTGGTCCACCGGCGTCGGGACGACGGCACTGGACGACCGTACGGTCGTCGACCGCTGGCAGCTGCGTGCCCTGGAGGTCCCGCGACGGGACCTGCCGCCCTCGGACGGCGACGCGGTCATCTGGTCCGGCCCGGCCGGGACGTCGCTCCCCGACGACCTCATGCCCCTGTTCGTCCACGGCATGGTGTGGCTCGGTGTCGCCCACCCCGACCCGGAGGTGTCCGCTTGACACACCCAAGTACGTCCGTGACCGCCGACGCGGCCTCCGGCAGGCCCCCGGCGCCGGCCGGCGCGCCCCCGGTCGATCTGCGGCGCCTGCTCGCCTTCCGCGCCCACGGCGCAGCCCGGCTGCTGCTCGGCTGCCGGGCCCGCCTGGAGGACGTCGAGGGCGCCGTCGGAGCCGGGCAGACCGAGGTGGCCGCCCTCATGGCGTACGAGCTGGTGCAGCTCTCCCTGTCCGTACGCGGGCTGCGTACCGAGGGCGAACTGAGCTATGGGCGCGACGAGGTGGCCTTCGACCCCTTCGCCGGTGTCCCGGCCGCGGAGGCCGAGGCCGGGCTGATCCTCGCGGCGCAGGGCCGTGAGGCGGTGGGAGAGCGCGGCGAGGAGTGGCTGGACAGGCTCCGGGACCATCTGCGGGAGACCGAGGCGCTGCTCGGGTACGGCGAGCCGCTGCCCGACGTGCGGTCCGGGAGCGGGCTGATGAAGGGCTTCAAGCTGGCCCGCACCTGGCAGCCGCTGCTGGGACGGGTGGGCCTGCCCGGTCTGCTGCCGGACGCCTGGACGCGCCGTGCCGACTGATCCGCCACCGGCACGGACTGCGCGCCGCGCCGCCGACGGCCGGGCACCGGCACTGGCCATGCGCGCGGTGACCAAGCGGTACGGCCGCACGACGGCCCTCAACGACGTGGACCTGACCATCGCCGACGGCGAGATCGTGGGCCTGCTCGGTCACAACGGCGCGGGCAAGAGCACCCTGATGTCCCTGGTGGCGGGGCTGCTGCGGCCGGACGCGGGGGAGATCGAGGTGCGAGGCTTCTGCTCCGTCCGCGACCCGCGCCGGGCCCGCCGCGAACTCGGCCTGGCACCACAGGAACTGGGCGTCTACCCACCTCTGACGGTACGTCAGAACCTGCGGTTCTTCGCCGAACTGGCGGGGCTGCGCGGCCGGGAGGTCCGGGTGCGCACCGATGAGGTGGCCGAACCCCTCGGCCTCACCGCGCTGCTCGACCGCCGGGTGTCCCGGCTCTCCGGAGGCGAACAGCGGCGTGTGCACACCGCGATGGCGCTGCTGCACCGGCCCAGGCTGCTCCTGCTCGACGAGCCCACCGCGGGCGTGGACGTGGAGACCAGGGCCCGGCTCATCGCCTTCGTGCGGGAACTGGCCGCCGCCGGGACGGCCGTCTGCTACTCCACGCACTACCTGCCCGAGGTCGAGGCGCTCGACGCGAACGTGGCCATCCTGGACCACGGCCGCATGATCGCGCGCGGCACGCTCCCGGAGCTGGTGCGCAGCCACGGGGACAGCGCCGTCGAACTGACCTTCTCCGGCAGCCCGCCCGCGCTGCGCCTGCCCTGGCCGGTGGCCCACGAGGGCGACGTCGTGCGCGTCCGCGTCGAGCAGCCGCACCTGGCGGCGCCCCAAGTGCTCGCGGCGCTGGGCGAGTCGGCGCGGCGGCTGGTCAACCTGCGGGTCGTGCAGCCGAGTCTGGAGAGCGTCTTCCTGCGACTGACCGGACGGTGGTACGCGGACGGCCCGGACCCCGTCGGCGCCCAGGTGACCACGGACGCCACAGGTCCGGAGCGCGACGGTGCCGCCGCGCCAGGGCCGTCCGGCGAGACCGGCGACGGTCCCGCGCCGTCCGGCGAGCAGACCATGGAGGCGGGACGCCATGGGTGACGGTTCCCTGGGCCGGATCGCGGCACTGGTCCGGCAGGACGGGCGGCTGCTGGCGCGCGACCCCGCGCCGCTGATCATCCGTACGGTCATGCCGCTGCTCCTCATGAGCTTCATGCAGCCGCTGTTCCGCACCGCGCTGCTGGCCGACGACGTGCGCGGCGCCACCGGCGCCGAACAGGGCGTGCCCGGCATGGCGGTGATGTTCCTGTTCTTCCTCGTGAACGTCGTCGGCTTCGCGGTGTTCCGGGAGCACGGCTGGAACACCTGGGACCGGCTGCGGGCCGGGCCCGCGCGGCCGTTCGAGCTGGTGGCCGGGCGGGTCGTGGTGCCGCTGGCGGTCGCGGTGGTCCAGCTCGCCGTGATGTTCGCCGCGGGCGGGCTGCTGTTCGGGCTGCGGGTGTCCGGTTCGTATCTCGCGCTGGTCGTGGTCGGCGTGCCACTGGCGCTGTGCGTGGTCATGGTCGGCATGGCGCTGGTCGCGCTGTGCCGCACGATCTCCCAGCTCAGCGTCTTCGCCAACCTGCTCGCGCTGCTCTTCGCGGGGCTCGGCGGCGCGCTGACTCCGCAGTCCGCGCTGCCGGACTGGGCACGCCCGCTCGCCCCCGGCGTGCCCAGCTACTGGGCCATGCGCGGGTTCACCACCGTCATCCTCGACGGCGGCGGGGTGCGGGCGGTCCTGCTCCCGGCCGGTGTGCTGTGCGCCTTCGCCGCGGGCCTCACCCTCGTGACCCTGGCCTTCTTCCGTACCGAGGACCGCAAACTCTCCTGGTCGTGAGGCCGGGCCCCGGGCCGGCGCCCGTCCCGCGACCCGCCCCCGGAGCCCGTACAGCGTCAACGCAGCGACCTTTGCGCACCCGAACACCAGAGAGGGACGACAGCCATGCCCGCCGCCGTGGTCTTCGACTGCTTCGACACGCTCGTCATGTCCCGGCCCCTGCCGGGCGCCGAGCACTTCACCGCCAGCCTCGCGGACGCGCTGGAGCTGGACCAGCGGCGCGCGGGCGAGGTCGTGCACACGGTCTTCACCGCCGTGTTCGCCGCGATGTCCGACCGCTCGGCGCTCCAGCCGGCGACCATGGACCTGCTGGACGCGGCCCTGCGGGAGCGCGGTGAGCCGCGGGGGAGAGCCGACCTGGAGAAGGCCCTGTGGAACGCGCTGGGCTGCGCGGACCCGGATCAGTACACGCTGTGCGAGCCGGCGGCTGACGCGATGCGCCGGACCGCCGCGGCCGGTCACACCGTCCGGCTGATGTCCAACTGCTATCTGCCGGGCCCCTTGATGCGCAGGCTGCTGCACCGGCTGAAGGTGCCCGAGGTGTACGACCGGACACTGTTCACCGCCGACGGCGGGCCGAAGAAACCCGATCCGCGCGCGTTCCGGCTGATCGGCGAGGGCGACTTCGAGCGGCGCGTGATGGTCGGCGACTCCGAGGAGAAGGACATCGCGCCGGCCGCCGCGCTCGGCTGGGACACCGTACGGGTCGATCCGGCCGATCCCGACCTGACGCGGCTGCTCACCCTGCTGGACCTGTGAGAACCGGCATGCCGTCCGCCCGGCCGCGGCCGGGGCGATCGGTGTTCCGCACACAGAGACACTCACTGATTTCAGCCGCCCCATCTGCCTACGGTCTACCCGGTACCGCCCGTTGATCCCGTACGGGCCGCCACCTCGCCCTCTCGCCCTTGCGCCCTCACCGCCCCCGCCGTGCGGATGGAGTCGATACGTGCAGTCCCTCTCGCCACCGGCCGCCCGCCCCGAAACCCCGGGCCGGTCCGCACCGCGCCGAACCCGCGGGGGTCGGGCATGAGCGCGCCGAACCCGCAGGGGACAGGCGTGAGCGCGCCCGCCGATGACGCGGCCGGACGGAGCGGCGCGGGCGAGGCCCCGCACCTGGCCCTGCTCGGCGCCGGCTGGAGCACGGCCTGGAGCCCCGCCCCCGCCCGCGAGGGCGCCACCGGCGCCGAGCGCATCCGCGACCTCGCCTCCGGTGGTTACGCGGCCCTGCCGATCCCCGAGGAGTTCGGCGGCGCGGGTGCGACCCTCGTCGAAGTGGCCGCCGCCCAACGCGCGCTGGGCATGGCCGACCCCTCGGCCGCCGTCGCGCTGAACATGCACGCCTTCACGGTCGGGCTGATGGCCGACTACTGGAGGCGGCACCGGGACACGAGCTGGATGCTGCTGGAGGGGATCGCCGGCTCCGGCGCCCTGGTGGCGTCCGCGTTCGCCGAACCGGGCGGCAGCCCCAACTTCATGAGCAGCCGCTCCGAGGCCGTCCGGACCGCCAAGGGCTACCGGGTGTCGGGCACCAAGTACCCCTGCTCGCTCGCCACCACGGCGACCCTGGTGTGCCTGACGGCCCGCGTCAGCGGTACCGACGAGACGATCCTCGCCCTGTGCCCCCGCTCCTCTCCCGGCCTCACCGCCGAGGGGGAGTGGCCCTCGCTCGGCATGACGCAGTCCGACACGGCGCGGTTGGTCCTGCGCGACGTGGAGCTGGACGACCGGCTCGTCTTCCACCGCGGCCCCGCCGACGTCATCGACGACAACGTCGTCTCCGGCATGGCGTGGTTCGCCGTGCTGCTGACCGCCACCTACCACGGCGTCCTCAGCGGGCTGCTGGACGTGGCGTACCGCCAGGTGACCGGCGCGGGCACGTTCGGGCCGAGAACGGCCCTGCTCGGCCGCGCCACCCGCGAGCTGCTGACGCTCGGCGGCGCCTGCCGCCAGTTCGGCGCGGACGTCGAGTCGGGCGCGATCGGCGGCCACGCGGCGCTGGCCGCCGCGGTGGGACTGCGCGCCTCGCTGAGCGACACCCGCGACCGGGTGCTGACCGCCGTCACCCCGGTCATCGGCAGCCGTCTCTACGGACGCGGACAGCGGGCCGCCGGCCTCCTGATCGACTCGCTCGCCGTCCACCACCACCCACCGTCGCTGCTGACCTGCGACGAGGCAGTCGGCGCCTTCTGCACGGGGCGCGAGATGAGCTTCGACCCGGTCGGCTGATCCACCCCGCCCCGCCCCGCCCCGCGCCCTAAGGAGACACACCGCCATGCCCCATGTCGAGGTCAATCTGCCGATCGAAGCCCCGGCGGCCGACGCCTGGCAGGCCGTCACCCGGCTGGAGGACTACGCCGCGTACATGGAGAACGTCGAGTCGGTCACCGTACTCGGGGAGACGGAGGGCGGCGCCCGTACCAGCGAGTGGTCGGTGCTGCTCAAGGGCTCCGTGCTGGAGTGGGTGGAAGTCGACGAACTCGACGAGGCGAACCGCGTCATGTCGTTCTCCCAGGTCTCCGGCGACCTGGACGAGTTCAACGGGTACTGGCGGGTCGAGGACCGCGGGGACGGGACCTCGGTGGTCACCTTCTCGGTCGACTTCGAGATCGGCATCCCGCTGCTCGCCGACATGCTCAACCCGGTCGCCAGCCGGGCGCTGCGTGAGAACTCCGAGCACATGCTCCGCGCCATCGAGCAGCGGATAACGGCGGTCTCGTGACCACGCCCGCCCGGATCCTGGTGACCGGCGCCACCGGCGCCGTGGGCAGCGCCGTGCGGCGCTCCCTGGAAGCGGCGGGCCACCAGGTGCACGGCGTGAGCCGCCGCGGCGGAGCACAGCCGCGGCAGTACGCCTGGCAGGCCGGCCGGCAGGAGCCGCCGCCCGAGGCGCGCGGCCCGTGGGACGCCGTGGTCCACTGCGCCGCCGACACCAGCTGGAACCTGCCCGCCGGGGAGGCCGACGAGGCGAACGTCGCCCCGCTGCGGGCCGTGCTGTCCCTGATCGGCCCCGGCACCCATCTGATCCACCTGTCCTCGTCCTACGTCACGGGCCTGGAGGGCGGCACCGCCTCGCACTCACCGGACGCCTACCGCAACTCCTACGAGTGGTCCAAGGCCGCCGCCGAACGCCTGGTCCACGCCGAGCGGGACAGCGCCGACATCGTGCGCTTCCCCATCGTGATGGGGACGCGGGCCGACGGCACCCTGGACCGCTACAGCGGCTTCTTCTGGCTGCCGTCCTCGCTGTGCAGCGGCGCCGTCCCCGCCCTGGTGGCGGAGAAGGAGGCGCTGCTGGACATCGTCAGCACCGACGACGTCGCCGACCACGTGACGCGGCTGGTCGCACTGGGCCCGCCGCCGGGCCGGAGGCTGTCGGTGCTGGGGCGCGGCGACCGGGCCCAGCGGGTCCAGGAGGCGTTCGACACCATCCTGGACGCCCTCAACTCCTGGCGCGCCGAGCAGGGTGTGCCGCTGCTGGACCGGCTTCCCTATGTGACGCCCGACCAGTGGAACCGCTTCTACCTGCCGTTCGCCGAGGAGTACCTGGACCGGGCGCAGCTGCTGCGGGTCACCGCCCTGCGCGCGTACCAGGGTTATCTGTCGGTCACCGAACCGTTCGAGGTCACCGGCCGGGTGCCGGACACCGAGCAGGTGCTGTTCCGCTCGATCCGGCGGTGGGCCGAGACCCATGAGAACTCCGCCCGCCGGGTGCCCCGGCCGTGGAAGCCCTGACGTGCCGCGCACGGCGCGGGCCCCGCGTCCCGCGACGGCGCCCCGGGAGCCGTCGGCTCACGTTCTTCTCCCCCGCCCCGGACGCGTCCGGAAGCGAGGGCGAGGCAGCCCAGTAGTTGGTGTCCGCGTGGAAAGGAACAACCTGTCATGAGTCCCATACGTGTCGCGCTCGCCGGCGCCGGAAATTGCGCGTGGAGCTTCACCCAGTTCGTCGCCCTGGCCCAGGCGGACCCCGAAACCCGCCTTCCGGGCCTGATGTGCCACACCGTGGGCGGCTACCGGCTCGCCGATGTGCGGGTCGTCGCGGCGTTCGACGTGGACGCGGCGAAGGTCGGGCGGCCCCTGTCCGAAGCGTTCACCGCCCCCGCGATCTCCGCGACGGGCTTCGTCGAACTGGGCGGGGACCGCCACGCCCCGGTCCTTCCCGCCCCGGTGCTCGACGGCCTCACGGGACCGCTCGGCTCCGTGGTGGAACTGGCCGCCGCCGCGCGCGACGCCACCTCGGAGGACGTGGCGAAGGCACTGGTCGAACACGAGGTCGACGTCCTGGTCGTCGCGCTGCCCACCGGAGCCTCCCAGGCCATCCGCATGTTCGCGGACGCGGCCCTCGCCGCCGGGGCCGCCGTCGTGAACTGCACCCCCGAGGAGCTGGCCCGCGACGAGGCCGTCAGCCGCAGATTCGCGGACGCGGGCGTCGTCCTCCTCGGCGACGACCTGCGCAGCCACCTCGGCGCGACCTGCCTGCACACCGCCCTCATCGAGCTGCTGCTCAGCCGCGGCCTGGAGCTGGCCAGTACGTACCAGCTCAACGTCGGCGGCAACACGGACTTCCTGAACCTGGCGGACGCCGGCCGCTCGGCCTCCAAGTTCGCCTCGAAGGCCAACGCGCTGCGCGCGGCGGGCATGACCGACGTCGACGGGGTGGCCGGGCCCACCGGGTTCATCGGGCATCTCGGCGACAGCAAGGTGTGCTTCGCCAACGTCAGGGCCAAGTCCGTGCTCGGATCCGAGGTCCAGATCGACATCAAACTCACCGTCGAGGACAGCCCGAACGCCGCCGGTGTCATCGCCAACGCCGTACGCGCCGCGAAGACCGCGGCCGACCGGGGCCTGTCCGGCAAGGTGGACGCCCCGTCCCCGCTGCTCTTCAAGAGCCCCCCGCACGGCCTGCCCGAATCGCAGGCGCGGACCGCCTTCCTGGACTTCGCCTCCTGACAACCGCCGGTCATCGAAGAGAGGAACGGTCAATGCTGTCGATACAACGGGACTCCCGATCGGTCGAGGACCTGCCCTACGAGCTCGTCGAACGCAAGGGGGTGGGACACCCGGACACCATGTGCGACGCCATGGCGGAGCGCATGTCGCGCTACTACTCCCTCCACTGCCTCAAGGAGTTCGGCGGCGTCGCCCACCACTGGTTCGACAAGGTGACGCTGTACGGCGGCGGCGCGGACACCGACTACGGGCGCGGCGAACTCACCTCGCCGTACCGGGTGATGGTTTTCGGCAAGGCGGCCTTCCGGGTCGGCGCCGTCGAGATCCCGGTGCGGGAACTGATGTTCCGCGCCGCCGCCGACGTACTGGCCGAGGTCACCACCGGGTTCGACGCCGCTCGCCATCTGGTCGTGGAACTGGGCGTGGTGGACCACCAGGGCTCGGGCCGCGGCCGCTCGCGGTACCAGCCCGCCTCGGCGGACGGCCTGGTGCCGCTGCGCTCCGGCGGGCTGGTCTCCAACGACACCAACCTCCTGCACGGCTACGCCCCGCTGTCCCGCCTGGAGAGCGTCGTACTGGGGCTGGAGGAACTCATCAACGGGTTCGCCTTCAAGCGGCGCCACCCGGACTCCGGCTGGGATGTCAAGGTGTTCGGCAGCAGACGGCAGGGCGCGTTCAGCCTGGTCGTCAACATGCCCTTCCTCGCGTCCCGCATCGAGTCGATGGACCACTACCTGGCACGCAAGGCGGTGATCCGCGACGAGCTGGAGGAGTACGTCCGCTCGCTCGGCATCCCGGACTGCGACCTGCTGATGAACGCCACCGACCGCAACGGCCGCCCCTACCTCACCGCGCTCGGCTCGGTGGCGGACACCGGGGATGTGGGCGTCGTGGGCCGGGGCAACCGGGTCAACGGGCTCATCACCCCCATGCGCCCGATGAGCATCGAGGCGCCCGCGGGCAAGAACCCGCTCGACCACACCGGCAAGATCTACAACGTCATGGCCATGCGGCTCGCCCAGCAGGTGCACGACGAGTTCGGCGGACCGGCGCAGGTGCACATCTTCACCTCCAAGGAAGCGCCGCTGGAGCGCCCGGACGAGGTCGTCGTCACGACCGCCGGTGCGGACGAGACGGCCCTGCGCGCCCTGGTGGAGGCCGCGGTCGCGAGCTCGGGGGACCTGACGGCCGAACTGATCGAGACGGGCGTCACCCTGTGGTGACCGCCGAGGACGCCCGGACCCTGGTCACCGGCGCGCGCGCCACGGGCCGGCGCACGGACACCGGCCGCCCGCAGGCGCCCGCGCCCGGGACCGGCAGCCACTTCGTGGTCCTGGTCAAGCCGGAGGTCATGACCGCGGCCCGCGCGGGCGACGCGCTGGCGGAGACGGTACGGGTGCTCGGCGGGGGGGACGTGAGAGTTCTGCGCGGCGCCGTGATGCCCGCCGGGGACTTCGCCGCGCGCGGATACCTGCTCGGGCACTACCCGCGCCTGCACCGGGTCGCCGCGGACGGCCCCCGCGCCCTGAACTCCAGCGCCCGCAAGGAACTCACCTCGCTCATGAGCGCGTCGCGCACCGCCGAGGCGATCGGGGCGTACGAGGCGATGACGCGCGAGGCGGACCTGTCCCCGCAGGCGCTGGAAGAGCGCTGCCGGGAGGCGGGCATCCACAGACTGGGCTCCGGATCGTACGCCTCGGTGACCGCGCTCAACGGGCGCCGGGTCACGGTGCTGAACGGCTTCCTGCCGGCCCTCGCCGCGGGGTACACCGCCCCCGGAGCCCTGGTCGGCCTCCTCGAATGCCACAGCGACCGGGAGATCGAGGAGCTGCGCGGCGAACTTCTGGGAGCTCTGCACCCGGCCGACGCCGACCGGGAATCGCTGCGCGGCGCGCTCGGCACCCTGGCCGCCGGGCACGCGATCGCCCTGTCCGAGGGCCGCAACGCCGTCCATCTGTCAGCGGGCCACCTGGAGGGCATGTTCCAGGTCTGGCGGTATTTCACGGCCCCCGACGGACAGGGCGTCGAGAGCACCGCGTTCGGCCGGTCACTGGCCGCACGGGGGGTGTCCCCGGCGACGACGGCGGCCACGGCCGCCGACCACAACCTCGCCGAGGGCTCCGGGGAGACGGTGGCCCCGCACGGCGCCACCGAGAACCTCCACCGTGCCGCCGCCCTCGATCGGGTACAGCAATGGGCCGCCACGACACAGGAGTGGGGAACGTGACCGGGTTCGCGCGAGGACTCGCCGGACGCACCGCGGTGGTGACCGGCGGCGCGCAGGGAATCGGCGCCGCGGTCGTCGAGCGGCTGTGCGCCGAGGGCTGCCGTGTCCTGATCTACGACAAGAGCGCCGAGCACGGGCACGCCGCGGTGGACACGTGGCGTCACAAGGGCCACGAGGTGCGGCTGGCCGTGGGCGACGTGACGGACTCGGCGGCGGTGACGGCGGCGTACGCCGGTGTACCGGACGACTGGCCGGCGCCCACGCTGCTGGTGAATCTCGCCGCGGGCTTCGTGTTCAAGGGCCTGGAGGCCACCGCGGAGGACTGGCACGCCGCGCTGGATCCCACCGTCATCGGCCTCTCCCTGGTCATCCGGGAGTTCGTCGCCGGGCTGCCGGAGCGCGACGCCGACGCGGCGATCGTGAACATGGCATCCATCTCGGCGCACATCTCGCAGAGCGGCTACCTGACGTACAACACCGGCAAGGCCGCCGTGCTCGGCTTCACCCGGTGCGCCGCAGAGGAACTGGCGCCCCGAGGCGTGCGGGTCAACTCGGTGAGCCCCGGAACGGTGTGGAACGCCAACAACGAGCGCTACCACCGCGAGGCGCTGGGCCTCGACCGGGCCACGGCCGAGGCCGCCGCGGAACACGGCGGAAAATTCCTGCTCAAACGGTTCGCCGACCCGTCCGAGGTCGCCGCGCCGATCGCGTTCCTGCTGTCGTCCGACGCCAGCTTCATCACCGGCACCGACCTGCCGGTCGACGGCGGATACCTGGCGGTATGACGTCATGATCGATCTGCACACCCACCACAACCGCTGCGGCCACGCCACCGGCTCCCTGCGGGACTACGTCGTCGCCGCGCTGGACAAGGGCGTCAAGGTCCTGGGGCTGTCCGACCACACCCCGATGTTCGCGGCCGACGAGGACCACGCGCTGCCGCCCGTGGCGATGCCCAAGTCGCAGTTCCCCTCCTACGTCGCCGAAGCCCTGGCGCTGAAGGAGGAGTTCGCGCACAGCATCGAGATCCTCGTCTCCACCGAGGCCGACTTCTTCAGCGGCCGCATGGACCCGTACACGAAGGCGCTGAGCGCCCACCCGCTGGACTACGTCATCGGGTCGGTCCACATGTTCGAGGGCCGGGACATCTTCGACGTCACCCGCTGGGAGACCGCCGAGGCGCAGGACCTCGCCGCCGTCAAGGCGCGGTACTTCCGGGCCATGGCCGAATGCGCGAGGTCCGGGCTCTTCCACGTCATGGGGCACGTGGACGCCCTCAAGGGCAACCACCCCGAGCTGGGCGCCGCCCCCGCGCCCGCCGCCGCCGACGAGATGCTGCGCGCCATCCGGGACTCCGGCGCCGTGATGGAGATCAACACCTCGGGCGGCACCAAGAAGTGCGGCGGCTGGTATCCCGAGTCCGACCTCCTCGAACGCGCCCACCACTTCCGGGTCCCGATCACCTTCGCCTCCGACGCGCACGTGCCCGAGCGCGTCTGCGACCAGTACCCCGAAGTGGTCAGGGTCCTCGGCGACATCGGGTTCCGCACCTGGACGGTGTTCCGCCGCGGCACCGCCCGGACCCTCCCCCTGTTCTGACCCGCGCCGAGCCGTTGTCCCGAGCCGAGCCGCTGCCCCCCGCCGACGACGATCCGGCCGTGACGGTGTTCCGGCCGGCCGACCCTTCCTTCTGGAGCCTCCATGCCCGTGAGCGAACTTGCCGCCGATGCCCCCGCCGGTGCGACCACCCGGCATCTGCTGGTCCGCGACCAGCCGTTGAGGACGGTCACCACCTCCGCCGAAGCCGACGCGCTCGTGACGGAGACCTTCTGCCCGCCGGGGATGCTGGGCGTGACCGAGACCCCCCACGCGCCCGATCCCGATCTCACCGTGGTCGACCTGACCCGCGAACCCGCCGAGATCCACGCCCTGCTCCGCGAGGCGGCCGCCACCGCCGTGCCGGGCGAGTACGAACTCACCCGCGGTCACCGGCTGCCGCGGTACGACGACGACACCGGCACGGTCTTCACGCTCCGGGACGTGAACGCCGACGAGACGGCCGCCCTGATCCGCACCGAGCGCCGCGTCACCCTGCTGCGCCCCCGGTCGGGCCTCGGCGACCGGTGGCTGACGCGGATCATCCGCGATGTGGCCACCCGTATCGCCAAGGCCGACGGATCCCTGGTCCTGCACTCGTCGGCGTTCGTCCACGACGGCGGCGCCCACCTGGTGATCGGGGACTCCGGGGCGGGCAAGTCCACCACGGCCATCGCGCTGGCCCGGCTGCTGCCCGCGTCCGGCTGGATGGGCAACGACCGCATGCACCTGGACCGGAGTGAGGAGGGCTACCGGGTGACGGCCTGCCCCCTGCCGCTCGCCGTCAACAAGGGCTCCCTCGACGTCATGGGCGTCACCGACTTCGACGCCTGGTCGGTGCGCGCGGGCTTCCCGGCGCCCGGATCGGACTGGGACCGCTTCCAGGGCGAGGACAAACTGAAACTGAGCTCCCAGGAGGTCAGCCGGTACCTGGGCGTCCGCGTCGTGCCGAACGCCCCGCTCGCCGGTGTGATCCTGCCCCGCGTCGACCTCGCGGCGGGCTACTTCCTCGAACCCGCCACGCCCGGACACGCCGCCGAGGTGATCAGGAGGAACTGCTTCTCCCTCGACGACAACCTCTACGGCGAGGACTGGCTGAACGTCCCCGTCCGGCGGCGGGCCGCGCCCCCCTCGGTCGACGCCTTCCTGGCGCACCTGGCCCGACTGCCCGTGCTGCGCTGCTCGGTGGGCAGCCCCGCCGACGTGGCGAAGCTGGCGGTCGACTTCCAGGACGCCGTACGGGCCTGACGGCTCTGGGGGCCGCGCTGCGGGCGGGGAGCCGTCAGCGGTCGCGGCCCGCGTCCGTCTCCAGCGCCCGCGCCGTGGAAGCGAGCAGCTCCAGGTTCTGCCGGAACCGCGCCCAGAAGCGCGAGATCCAGCCGAGGTACCACGGCCCCAGGCTCGCGTCGCGCTGCCCCAGCAGCGTCACATGGCCGTGCCTCGGCAGGAACCACAGAGCGCCGAGCCGTGCCAGATCGGCGGCGCTCGCGTACGGCACGCGCAGACGTGTGTGCAGGTGGGTGAGGAAGCGCCGGAGCGCGTGGGGGTCGAGTACGAAGTCACCCCGGCCGGCGCGGCAGGAGAGCCACAGCGCCTTGCCCGCGTCGGCCGGACGGCGGGAGAAACCGGCCTCGTCCCAGTCGATCACGGTCATCGCCCGGCAGGCGCCGGTGATCAGGTTCCGGCCGTGCAGATCGCCGTGGTGCACCACCAGGCCGTCCGGGCTGGTCAAACGCGTCGCCCCGGACCGCAGTTCGCCGATGTGATCGTCCATGGCGCGCGCCAGATTCGCCCACTCGCCGGCCAGGAGCGGCGCCACGAGTGCGTGCTCACGCCCGGCGTCGGACACCCACGCAGAGGCGTAGTCCCCGACCAGTTCCTCGTCCGCGCTCACTCCGTCCGCCCGTTCCGAAAGGCCGACGAGCACGTCGACGACCTCGGGGATGTGCCGGCGCGCGTCGTCCGAGGCCGTCCCCGGCACGTGCGGCCGGATCACCACCAGCCGGGGGCGCCCGGCCTGGTGGAACCCCATGCCGAGCACCGGCGGGTACCAGGGCGTCCCGCGCAGCGCCTCGTCCACGCGCCCCAGACGCCGGAACTCGGTGCCGGACGACCGGTCCGCGCAGTGCACCTTCACGGAGAGCGCCCGGCCCGCCTCGGTGACCCGGTACGAGGTGTTCAGGCCGCGCCCCTCAAGAGGCTCGGCGTCACCGGCCGCGACGAGCTCCATGGCGCGGCCGACCGTCAACGGTGCGGGCGCGGTCATGGCCGGCGGCCGCCCGCGGCCGCCTCGCCGCCGAGCCAGTCGGTCACGGCGGCGACCAGCCGGTCCAGCGGCTGGGCGCTGTCCAGCCGCAGCACCGGGCAGCTGAGCCCGGCGAGCCAGCGCTCGTCCTTGGACCGGCGGCTCGGGGCCCCGGTGTCCTCGTAGCCCCGCGCCCAGTCCATGAAGTCGTGGTGGGCCGCCTCATGGGCGCCGCCGTCGCCGATGGCGTCGCCGTAGCGGACGAGCTCACGGCGTCTGAGCCGGTCCATGCGGGCGTCCGCCCCGATGGTCAGGAACACGACACCCTCCACCTGCGCGATGACGCTGTCGCCCCAGCCCCGCAGCGTTCCGGAGAGCACCCAGGCGGGGCGTGGCACGAACAGGGCGTTCATCAGCGCGACGCGTTCCTCGGCCGGGCGCTTGTGGGCGTACGGCGGAGAGGTCGGCAGCCAGAGGTAGTCGTCCACATCCGCGTGCGGTACCGCCGCCAGGGTCGCCAGCGAACGGCCCAAGGTGGTGCTGCCCGCTCCGCTCGGACCGGTCACGAGCAGCCGGTGCGCGCACATCCGCTGCCTCCCCTTCGCCTGGTTCTCCGGTGGCTCTCTGTGCCGGCCGGGTCCAACGAGCCTATACCGCGGTCGCGTTGAGCAGCCCGATGTACGGGGTGCGCGGGTGCGGCGTTCCGCTCTCGCGAACGATCCGCCCGTCGTCCCGGACAGCTCACGGCGAAGGGGCTACGCTCCCCGGCATGCCGAGCGCGCTGGTCACCGGTGTCTCCCGAGGTCTGGGGGCACATCTGTGCCGTGCGCTCAAGGCGTCCGGCTACCGGGTGCTGGGAGCGGGCCTGGCCGCCTCGCCGCAGACCGAGGCCCTGGACGACTACCAGGTGGTCGATCTGCGCGAGCCGCTCGCGGACGACCTGTTCCCCGGTGTGGACATCGACGTACTCGTCAACAACGCCGGGGTCTACCTGGACGACCCCCGTGGCGGGTACGGCGACCTCTTCGCGCTCACCGTGGACGATCTGCGCGACACCTTCGAGGTCAACCTCTTCGGCACCGCGCGACTGGTCCTGGCGTACGCGCCGCGCATGCTCGCGCGGGGGGCGGGCCGGATCGTCTGCGTCTCCTCGGGGATGGGCAGGCTCCAGGACGCCGACGGGGCGTCGTTCGCCTACCGTTCGTCCAAGCTGGCGGCCAACTCCCTGGTCCTCACGGTGGCCCGGCACTTCACGGCCGGCTCCGCCGACCTGTCCGCCTTCTCCTACTGCCCGGGCTGGATACGGACCGACATGGGCACGGAGGCGGCCCCGCACGAGCCCGGCCCCGCCGCCGACGATCTGGTGCGGCTGCTGGACCTTCCCGCCGCCCGCTCCAACGGCAGGTTCTTCCGAGGGCTGAGCGAACTGGGATGGGACACCCGCGGCCCGCTGGTGACGGACCCCGGACCGGGTTCGCCCTGACGTCCCACGTCCGTTCCGCTCAGCGGAATCGCCCGGGACAGGCCGCCGAAACCTTGTCATGATCGAACGAGAGGCCCGTACACCGGTCTTCACACCGGCTCCGTCCCGCGGCCCCGCCCGGCCGCCGACGGCCCTCGCTCCAAGGGGACTGCCGCGGACAACGGCCCGGCCCCCGGGGCGTACACGGACACGGGCCACCGACACGCGACACAGACACGGGGGTGACGCACGCAGTGCAACCGAGCAGCCCGACGCGCCGGTACACCGTTGGTTCACGTTTCGCGAGCACCGGCCTCACCTGCACGCGGTCCGTGGCGGAGCGCATCGACCGGCTCGCGAGCCCTTACCTGACCGTCGGACCCGGCGCGTCCGACCCGGGCACGTGGCAGGTCGTCGCGGACACCGAGCCTCCAAAAGGCGCCGTACCCGAATCCGTCACCGCCCAGGGCGAAGTGGCGGTGGACTACGCGGTCGACCACGCCCGCAGAACCCTCTACCATCTCGCCCCGCGGGGCGAGGCGTGGGTCACCCAGTCACTCCTGCGGGCCACCCGTGCCGTGCACCGCTCGGCGGCGAGCCGGCAGGGCGCCCTGCTCCTGCACGCCGGGCTCGTCGAGATGAACGGCCTCGGAGTCGCCCTGGTGGGCGGCAGCCGGGCCGGCAAGACCTCCTTCATCATGGCCGCCGTGCTGCACGGTTCGGGTGTGATGGTGTGCAACGACGACGTGAGCCTGACGGCGGATCCCGGCGGCGCCGGAGTGCTGGGCGCGGGCTGGCCCCGGTCCGTCTCGGTCCGGCTGGACACCCTGGACCTGCTGTTCGGACGCGCCCGTGCGCGGGAGGTCAGGTCCGCGCTGACCCACCCCGCCAACCAGACGCTGCTGAGCCTGCGGGAGTCGGGGATCGAGGATCACGGGACGGCTCTCATCTACCCCTGGGAGTACGCGGACCTGCTGCACACGAGGATCGGGCGGTCCGCCCGGGTCGACGCGATCGTGCACCTGAGTCTCGCCGACGACCCCTCGGAGGCCGAGGTGGCTCCCGTACCTCCGTCCGAGCGTGCCGAACTGCTCGGTCGGCACGTCCTGGACCTGCCGAACAAGCACCTCAACATCTTCGGCCACGAGCCCGCCCCGGACAGCTTCGCACGCACGCGGGACGCCCTGACAGCGTTGCCGACCTTCCGTTTCCGCTACGAGTTCCGCGACGTGCGCCGGCAGGTCGAGCGGCTCGCCGGCCACCTCGCCGACCGGGTCGCGGGGCCGGACGGGGCAGCGGCCCACCGTCTTTTGGACCCGACCGCGCCCGACGGGCCGCAAGCCCGCCGCTGAGCAGCCCCGCCTTCCGTCCGGCCCGTCCGGCAACCCTTCACACCGGCAGAGAGGGGCAGAGCAGCCGTGCTCTCCTTCCACGCACACGTTTCCCCGGTCGACGGCATGGACGACTTCGACGAAGAGGCCGTACTGGAGAAGATCCATCTCGTCGGCACCGACATGCTGATCCTGTCCGGCTCCCTCGTGGACGGATCGGGCACCCCGTCGTCCGACTTCGACTTCAGCGTCATCGCGCAGGAGCGGGACGAGAGGTTCCACCGGGACACGTTCCCCCGCGAGAGCCACATGAGGTACTACACGAGCGGCGACCGCGTGAAGGCCAGCTTCGACTACCTGCCCCACAGTCTGCTCGGGGTGGACGTCGAGTACTGGACGGTCCAGGAGATCACCGGCATGCTCGCCTCGCACGGGCGGCTGTACGCGCACATGCGCAGCCGCGCCCGCAAGTCCTCCAGTTTCGCGGCCTCCGCCGTGGACTTCCGTCTCCTGTCCCGGCTCACCTACGCCGTGGCGCTGACGAACGCCGCCGAGTTCGAGAAGATCGCGGGTGAGGTGCGTCCGGGCGAGATCGCGTACACGGCGTTCCGCACCGCCGTGGGCAGCTATCCGGACTTCCGCGACCTGGCCGGTATGTGGGCACAGGGCGACTACGAGACCGCGCTGATCGCGGCCCGCAAGCTCGGCGTCGACACCTTCCGGGGCCTGACGCACGCGTACGGCAACACCAACCGCAACCCGAAGTACCTGCCGCGCTTCCTGGCCCGGCTCCCCGAGGCGCTGTCCCCGCTGACCGCACGGTTCCGCCACCTGAACGCCTACGGGATCGCGGGCCCGGCCGACGCGGCCGACGCCGTCCTGGAGTGGCTCGACCTCGTCGACCTGGCCTTCGCCGAGATCCGCCGGGTGCGCGACGAGGCCGAGGCGTTCGTCGGCCGGCAGGACTACCTCGGCCTGCTGAAGGGCGAACTGCACCGGACGATGAGCTGGAACGCGGAGATCTCCAACGAGTACTGCTTCCGGGCACGGGAGGCCGAGGCCGACGTCCCCTCGCTGCGCGAGCTGCTGACGGCCATGACGGCGCGGCGCGCGGCCGGGCACTGCCTGCCGCTCCAGGAGTGGGCCGCCGGCCGCACGGCGCCCGCCGGGGAGAACAACAAGGCTTCCTGAGCAGCCACCAGCCTTCGCCGACCGCCAGGGGAGACGCACGTGTGCCGGATCTACGGCTACTTCGGACCTGACCTCGATGTGACCGCCCTGGACGCCGCGCGCAACGCCCAGGTGTCGGGCGGCCCGGACCAGCAGCACCACGCCCGCGGCGACGACTGGGGGCTGGGCTGCAACCGCCTGTCGATCCAGGACCCGTCCCACGGCCGCCAGCCGTTCACCAACGCCGACGGTTCGGTGCACGCCGTGTTCAACGGCGAGATCTACAACTTCCGCGCGATCAGGGAGGAACTCGCCGGACACGGCGTGCACGTCGACGGCGACTCCGACGGCTCGGTCCTGGTGCCGTACTACGAACTGCACGGCGACCGGTTCGTGGACCGGCTCGACGGCATGTACGCCATCGCCCTGGTGGACCTGCGCGGCGGGCGGCGGCTGAAGCTGTGGTGCGACCCGCTGGCCGTCAAGAGCCTGTACTACTCCGCCACGCAGGACGGCGTCATCTTCTCGTCCGAACTGAGCGGTCTCACCGCCCTGCGCACCAAGCCCCTCGACGTGGACCCGTTCGCCGTCGACCACTACATGAACTGGCAGTGCCTGCCCAACGGTTCGCCGTGGTACACCGGGGCCTCGTCCCTGCACCCGGGGGAGCAGCTGGTCCACGACGGCCGGACCGTCACCGCCCTGCGGCCGCGGCGGACCGCTCCGCCCCCGGCGGACGACGAGTGCACCCCGCAGAGCCTTCGCGCACTGCTGACCGCGGAAGTGGCCCAGATGTCCCAGCAGTTAGCGCCGGTGGCCGTCCAGGTCTCGGGCGGGCTCGACTCCGCCGTCCTCGCCACCCTGCTCGCCCGGCGGCGCGCCGACGTCACGGGCTTCCACGTGACCCACGAGGGCAGCCACACCTCGGACGAGGAGAGCTACGCGCGCGAGGCCGCCGCCCACGCGGGCATCCCGCTCGAAGTGGTGGAGATCCGCGAGGCGGAGCTGCCCGAGCTGATCCCGGCCATGGTGACGGCGCTGGGCACCCCGAACGCGACCCCGCACGCCCTGAGCGCGTACGCGCTGTTCCGGGAGATCTCCCGCGGCGGCTTCCGGGTCTGCTTCGTCGGGGACGGGGCCGACGAGCAGTTCGGCGGCTACCGCCGCTACAGCACCAGCCTGGCGGCCGCCGACGCACAGTGGCCGGCCCGCTACCTCGACCGGCTCTCGCTGGTCCCGCAGGCGCGCTACCGGCAGCTCTACACCCCCGAGTACCGCGCCCTGCTCGACGCCGGCGGGAGCAGCCGGCAGCGGTCCCTGGAGCTGCTGGACCGGCCGGCCCCCTCGCGGGTGGAGCAGCTGCTGGCCTTCGACCGGCTGCACAAGCTGCCCAGCCTCAACCTGCGCAAGCTCGACCACCTCTCCATGGCGCACGCGGTCGAGTGCCGCGTGCCCTACTGCCAGCCGTCCGTCACGGCGTTCGCGCGGCGCACCCCCGACGCGCTGAAGGTCACGGACTCCCGGCGCAAGCGGATCCTGTGGGACGCCGGGGAGGGGCTCGTCCCACGCGCCGTCCAGGAGCGGCAGAAGCAGCCGTTCACCTTTCCCGTCGGCGCCTTCCTGACGCCCGGCACCAAACTCTGGGACTTCGCCACCGACGTCCTGGCCAGACCCCGGATCTGCGACGCCGGCTTTCTGGGCGAAGCCGCCGTACGCGACGTCCTCAGGGAACACGCGCGGGGGCAGGACCACGCCCGGCTGCTGTGGGGGCTGATGATTCTGGAACTGTCCTTCCGCTGACGCCCGCCCGCCGTGCCCCGTGCGGTACGGTCCGGCATCCGGCCGAATCCCCTGCCAAGACCCCCGACCGCAACGCCGAACAGAGAGGTACGCGCTGGTGCGCAGTATCCACGTCGTCACCCACCCTGAGGCGAGCCATCATGTCGAGGGACTGGTCGGAGGGTGGTACGACTCGGACCTCACCCCCGCCGGCCGGCGCCAGGCGGCCTCCATCGCCCGGGCCCTGCGCGCCGAGATCCCCGAGGACACCCGGGTCGAGCTGTTCTCCTCGGACCTGCTGCGGACGCGGCACACGGCGGAGGAGATCGCCGCGCTGTTCGGCGTGGAGCCGGCCTTGGACCGCCGACTGCGGGAGAAGTCCTACGGGGAGGCGGAGGGCAAGCCCCAGGCGTGGCTGGACAAGCGCTTCGTACCGCCGCCCGCCACCGGCGACCGGATGGGACATGACGAGGGCGTCCCGGGAGCCGAGACCAAGGCGGCGCTCGCCCGGCGCGTCTACGCGGCGATGGACGAGATCCTGCGACGCCCCTGCGAACACCAGATCGTCGTGACCCACGGCTTCGCCCTGACCTTCGTCGTGGCGTCGTGGATCGGGATGCCGCTCGACTCGCTCGGTCACGTCAATCTCCGGGCACCCGCGGGCAGCATCACCCACCTGCGCGAGGACGACTTCTTCCACAACCGTCAGGTCGCCCGGCTCGCCGACACCCGGCACCTCGAAGGCTGACGCCACCCGCCCGCCCGCCCGTACCCGACGCCGGAGAGGCCGGAGTGGCCAGTGACCGTGGCTCGGTGGCTCGGTTTCGGGCACTCCTCGCCGGCGGTCACCCTCGGTTACTATGCTCACTTCATACCGGAGGCCGCAAGCAAGGCCCTGGAGCGATGCAGCTTCAGCGGCCTCTGACCAGCGCAGATGAGTCTTTCCGGGTCTTTCAGAGGCGCGCCGTCTGATGTATTCGACTCTCCCCAGCCGCTCCCCAACCGCTGATCCTCCCCAGATTCCCCCCAGGGCGGGCCGCCGTGACGGACGGCGGGAGACCGAATCTCAGCGTTGCCGCAGGCACGCTGAGTAACTGTAGCGGGTGCTCAGTCGGCGTTCCAGGCACTCGTCCGGCCACTGAAACGAGAAGCCGGCCGGCTCCGCATCCGGCCTCCCGCGTGGTGCCCGGACCTGTTGCGCGCTACCAGACCGGTCCGGCATGCGGGAGGCCAACGTCTACGCACCATAAGGTCTCGGCCTCGAAAACGTTCTCCCCGGACACCGATGCAACGCCCATGAGCGGGAGGTACGCGGATCCTCAGTACATCCACAGAGATACAGGTCAGGCGCACCGGTACGACCGGTGCGCGCGCTGCTCGCGGTGCCCGACACAGCGCGTTCTTATGTTGATCGTCCACTGTCGCGTCAGGTGACCGGCCGAGGGGCCGGACTTGGACCAGGGGAGTCAGCGACGATGACCGAGCTCGATGCGGGGAAGACCGAGGCGCAGCAGCCCGAGCGGGAGGCCGGGCGCCGAGCCCACGCGAGCCGCCGCAACTTCATGCGCAAGGTTTTCTTCGCCTCCGGAGCTACTGCCGTGGCGACGATGGGTGGCGCGGGAGCCTGGGCGGCGCTCGCCGACGACACCTCCGGCACGACCGACGCCTCCGCCTCGCCCAGCGGCGCCCCGAGCGGTGCTCCCGGCGGCGGGGCAGGAGGCCCCGGCAATCAGACGATCACCGAGGACTTCTTCGGACTGACAACCGACGGCAAGCGGATCGACGACCTGTTCACGATCCACTCGACCGGTGTCACCACCGCTCCCGTCATCAGCGCCGCCAAGGCGTTCCTTGCCGGCCTCACTGCCGACCAGAGGACGTCGACCCAGTTCACCGTCCACTCCACCGAGTGGCGTCTGTGGAGCAACGTCGACGCCTATGAACGCCAAGGTGTGTCCCTCGCAGACCTCACCGACGCTCAGAAGGCCCTCGGCACCGCACTGCTCAAGACGGCGCTGAGCGCCGACGGCCTGGAGACCACGGAGAAGATCCGCAGGATCAACCAGGCGGCGGGCGAAGCGATCGGCAACACGAACTCCTTCAACGAGGACGCCTACTACTGGACCGTGATGGGCACCCCGTCCGCCACGGAACCCTGGGGGTTCCAGTTTGATGGCCACCATTTGGTCATCAACTACTTCGTCCTCGGTGACCAGGTCGTGATGAGCCCCTGCTTCTGGGGCTCGGAACCGACATCGATGAAGATCGACGGGGAGACGGTCACCGTCTGCCATGAGGAGGTCGTCGCGAGCCTGGCCTTCATCAACTCCCTCACCACGGGTCAGCAGAAGGTTGCCATTGCCTCCTCGACCAAGTCGAACGAGTCAATGAAGGCCGGAGCGTTCTCCGACAATGCGGTACAGGCGTACGAGGGCCTGCGTGGGGAGAGGCTCACCACCGTCCAGAAGAAGAAGCTCCTCGCCATCGTCGAGGTGTTCGTCAGCCGCGCAAAGGCCGACGTCGCCAGGGCCAGGATGGCGGAGGTCTCCCGGCACCTCGCCGACACCTACGTCACCTGGGCCGGCGGTATCGCCGACGACTCGGCCTTCTACGTCCGCGTGCACAGCCCCGTTGTCTGGGTCGAGGTCGACTGCCAGGGCCCTGGCCCGCTCGCCGGCGCCTACGGCGCCACCCAAGGCGGCGACCCCACCCAGCTCCACGTCCACTCGATCATCCGCACGCCCAACGGCAATGACTACGGCAAGGAACTACTGCGACAGCACTACCTGACCTCGCCGCACCACAGCTAGGTGTATTGACCCGCAGGGTTGTTCACGCGGCTGATGGGTGGCGTGCCTCCGAGTGCGGTGTGACAGCGGTGGTGGTTGTAGGTGTGCAGGAAGTCTGCCAGGGCGGTGGTGCGTTCGGTGTTGCCGGCGTAAGGGCGCAGGTAGGCCCATTCGTCGAGCAGGGTGCGGTGGAAGCGTTCGACCTTGCCGTTGGTCTGCGGCCGGTAGGCGCGGGTGAGCTTGCCGGCCGCGCCGGGGTCGGCCAGAGCCTGCCGCCAGGCGAAGCTTTTGCGGTAGGGCCAGGCGTTGTCCGTCAGGACGCGTTCGATGCGGGTGATGCCATGCCCGGCGAAGAATGCCGCGGCCCGTGTCAGGAAGCCCGCGCAGGTGGCGGCCTTCTCGTCGGCGTGGATCTCGCTGTAGGCGAGGCGGCTGTGGTCGTCGACGTCGGAGTGGACGTAGTCGAAGCCCATGCTCGCGCGGGTGGCGCGGCCGGCCTGGCGGCCCAGGACCTTGTGGCCGCCGCCGTCGGGGATGCGGCCGGGCTTCTTGACGTCGACGTGGATCAGCTCGCCCGGCCGTTCGCGCTCGTAGCGGCGGATGATCTGGCCGGTGGGCCGGTCCAGGAAGGCCAGTCGGTTCAGGCCGTGGCGGGTCAGGATCCGGTGCACGGTCGAGGCGGGCAGGCCGAGGATCGGCCCGAGGCGTGCGGGACCCAGCTTGCGTTCCTGACGCAGCCGGCAGACGCGGGCTTCGGTTGAGGCAGTGGTTCGGTGTGGTGTCGTGCGGGGGTGGCTGGAGCGGTCGAAGAGCCCGCTTTCGCCCTCGGACCGCCGGCGTCGGATCCACTTGTGGGCCGTGGGACGGGAGATGCCCATCTCCGCGGCGACGTGCGCGACGGGACGGCCGGAGTGGACACGGTCGATCAGCAGTCGCCTGCCATGAACGGTCGGCCGGGCATGACGGTGGGACACGAAGGCCTCGGAACCGAGTCCGTCGTACAGCCCGATTCGTCTGCCGTCACCTGCGGCCTTACCTGTGAAGGCCCTCTGACCGGGCCCCTGGAGCCATCGCCGGCGGTGTCCGTTTCGGTAGCGGCAGCACGGTCACGGCGTTCGCGAGGTCGGCAACAGGGTCCCCTTGTTTCTCCCGGTCCTGGCGCCAGACGGCCAGGGTCGTCACTTCCAGGTGGGCACCGTCGATGGGCAGGCAGAGCACCTTTTCGTCCGCGAAAATGCGCTGGACGACGCCGCTTTCGTCGTTCGCCATGATGGTGAAGGCGTGTCCTGTGGAGACGACATGGGGGAGGCCGACCGGGCTGTCGACGGTCAGCCGCCGGTGCACTCCGGCGTCGTGGAGGAGGCCGTCGACGTGTCTCAGCAGCGTCGGGGAGTCCTCCTGTCCGTACATGGCGAAGGTCAGGGGGGCCAGCTCCTCCAGACGGACCGAGACGCGTCCGTCGAACACGGACCCGGCCGCGACGACGATCCCGAGCGGACGGCGGCTGACCGGGTGGGTACGCAGACCCTGGTCCACGACCGGGCCGCAGACCAGGGCCAGGTCCACTTCCCCGGCGTGCACCGAGTTCAGGAGGTAGCGGGAGGCCCCGGGACGGATGTCGATCTTCAGGTCAGGGGCCGCGGCGTCCACGGCGTCCAGGACCCTGGTGCGTACGGCGCCGGGTACCTCCCCGCCGATGCCCACCGTGGCGGTGCGGGACGGACCGCGCACCGCGGACGCCAGGGCGGCGGGGACGGCGTCGAAACGGGCGATGATGTCCCGGGCGAGCGGTAGCAGCGCCTCACCGGACGGCGTGAGGCACGTGGTGCGGTGGTCACGGAGGAACAGTCGCTGCCCGAGTTCCTTCTCCAGGTCCTGGATCCGCCGGCTCAGCGGTGAACTCGACATGTTCAGGCGATGTGCCGCGCGGGTGAAGTTGAGTTCCTCGGCCACGGCGATGAAGTAGCGCAGGTGCCACACGTCCACCGCCGCACCGTACCCGGTGCGTCCGCAGCGGTCGCACTCACGTCCGCCGATCGGACGTGGACCGGCACCGGGCCCGGCCCTAGCGTGAGCAGTGACGTCGAACGGCTGCGACGAGCTCCTGGCCCGGCCGCCGGCACGAGACCGGTCGGCGCAGCAGGCGCCGTGGCACACCACCCACCTGAGAGAGGGGCATCTCCATGCCTCCTGCCGGATCTGTGACACCCACCCTCACCGAGAAGTTGGAGTCCTCAGGGACGAGCTCGATCTGACCGTCCGTTCCTCGCTCGGCCTGCGCTGGTCCGGCCTCGCCGTTCCTCGGCCTTCACCTCGGCGGCGGGCCGGCCGGCTACCGCGGCCTCGTCGCGCTCGCCGCGCCCGGCGTACCGGACGAGGAGCACCCGGTCATGCTCCGCGACAAGGTGGTCCAGCTCGTGGAGGACACCCACGGGCTCTTCCGGTACGGACACTTCACTGCAACTCGGACGACAGGCAGCGGGCGGTCCTCGACGCGCTCGCGGGACTGCCGCTGCCCGAACCGTGCAACAGCTGACTGCAACAACTGACTGGCACAACTGAGAGGAAACGGTCAATGGACCTGCAACTGGACGGCCGCCGAGCCGTGGTCACCGGAGGCAGCCGGGGCATCGGCTTCGCCGTGGCCCGTGCTCTGGCCGCCGAAGGCGCGGACGTGGCTCTCGTCGCGAGGAACGGTGAGGCGCTGGAGAAGGCGCGACGTTGCGGTGCCGGCCGGTGTAGATCTTCTGCAGGTTGCGTACGTCGAGCATCGACGTCTCCTTGTCGGGGTTGCGCCGGGCACGGCGTCAGGGGTTGCGCTGCGCGCGGCGCAGGCCGTGGTACCAGGCCAGGAGCCGGTTCTCGGCGAAGCGGAAGAGCAGCGACAGGGCGAATCCGAGGAGGCCGAGCAGCAGGACGCCGCTCCACATCTCGGGGATGGCGAAGGAGCGCTGGAACTGGACGATGGTGAAGCCGAGGCCGTTGCTGGCGGCGAACATCTCGCTGATGACCATGAGGATGATCGCGATGGACAGGGCCTGGCGCATGCCGGTGACGATCTGCGGGCTGGCCGAGCGCAGCACCAGGTGCCGCAGGCGCGCGACGCCGGTGATGCCGTAGGAGCGGCAGGTGTCGCTGAGCACCTCGTCGACGGCGCGGACGCCTTCGACGGTGTTGAGCAGGATCGGCCACATACAGCCGCTGACGATGACGATCACCTTCATGGTGTCGCCGATGCCGGCGAACAGCATGATGACGGGCACGAGCACCGGGGGAGGGATGGCCCGGAAGAGTTCCAGGACGGGCTCCAGGACATCCCGCACGACGCGGCTCATGCCGACCACCAGGCCGAGCCCCACCCCGACGACGACGGCGAGGAGATAGCCGGCGACCAACCGGGCCAGGCTGGGCACGACGTCTGACAGCAGCCGTTCGCCGGTCCACACTTCCCCGAACCTGCCCAGGATGGTGGACAGCGGGGGGACGTAGAAGTCGGTGCTGTCCGCGGTGGCGAACCACCACACGGCGAACAGGACCGTGGGCAGGCCCAGGACCAGCCCGGTCCGCCTGGCCAGTACGAGGACGTTCGTCACTGTCCCTCCCTGCGCATCGATTGGTGCCAGTGCAGTGCCCGCCGCTCGACCGCCCGCGCCACCAGGTTGACCGCGACCCCCAGGAGTCCGGTGACCAGGACCAGGGCGTAGACCCGCGGTACGGCGCCGGAGGTCTGCGCGACCGCGAGCTGGTTGCCCAGGCCGGGCGCGCCGATGACGAGCTCGGCGGTGATCGCCAGGACCAGCGCCACCGTCGCGGCCAGCCGCACGCCGGTCATCACGTACGGCAGCGCGGTGGGCCATACGACGTACCGCACCCGCCCCCAACTGCCCATGTGATAGCTGCGGGCGGTGTCCTCGGCGACCGGGTCGACGTCCTGTGTGCCTGCCAGCACCTGGACGAGCACCTGCCAGAAGGAGGCGTACACCACCAGCAGCAGCTTCGACTCCAGGCCGGTGCCGTAGAGCAGCACCGCCACCGGGATCAGCGCGACCGACGGGATGGGGCGCAGGAACTCGATGGTGGAGGCGGTCACCGCGCGCAGGACCGGAACGGAGCCGATCACCACGCCGGCGACCACACCACCCACGACCGCGAGGGCCAGGCCCAGGCCCCACCCGGTCAGGGTGTCACCGAGCGCCGCCCAGAACGCGTTCTCGGCGAGCAGGTGCCACAGCGCGCGGCCGGTCTCCGACGCCGGCGGAAGGTAGTCGGCCGAGACCGCACCGGTGCGGGGGAGCACCTCCAGGACCGCCACCAGACCTGCCAGGCCGGCGAGTCCGCGCAGTGCGGCGGTGGTGCCCGGGCTGCGCCGGGCGGCAGCACCGCCGGGGCCGGTACCGGTCCCGGCGGGCTTCGTCTTCACGGACGTGATGGCCGATGTCATGAGAACAGGGCGTTCAGGTCGGGCTTCTTGTCGCTGAACAGACCGTCCTTCTCGCCGAGCGCGGCCAGCTTCTCCAGGGAGGCCATGTCGTACTGCGCGGGCCAGGAGGGCAGCGTCAGGTTCTTGAGCACCGCGCCGTCGATCTTGGTGTACGTGGTGAGGATCTGGCGTGCCTCGTCCGGGTGTACGGAGGCGTAGGTGAGCGACTCGGTCATCGCCTCGGCGAACTTCTTCACCAGGTCGGGGTTTTCCTTCGTCAGCTGGGTCGAGGCGAAATAGGTCGCCACCGTGAGCTTGGGGTCGGTCTCGGCGAACGGCGACGCCACGACCCGGGCGCCCTGGGACTTGGCGATCGTCAGCGCGGGCTCGCCCATCCAGGCCGCGTCCACCTGGCCGCCGTCGAGGGCGGCCGGCATCTGGTCGAAGGCCATCTCCACGAACTTGACCTTCGAGGGGTCACCGCCGTCCTTGCGGACCGCCTCGCGCACGGTGGTGTCACCGATGTTCTGCAGGGTGTTCACCGCGACCGTCCTGCCGGCGAGATCCTTGGCGGACTTGACCGGGCTGTCCTTCTTGACGGCGACGCCGGTGACGTCGCCGCCGGCCTTGCCGTTGGTGGCCGCTCCGTTGACCACCGACGTGACCGGAACTCCCTTGGTCTGGGCGATCATCAGCGACGTGGTGTTGCTGAACCCGAACTGGAACTGTCCGCTCACCACACCGGGGATGATCGCCGCGCCGCCCTGGGCGCTCTCCATTCTCAGATCGATGCCGCGGCTGCTGAAGAAGCCCTTCTTCTGGCCCAGATAGAGCGGCGCGACATCGACGATCGGGATGACGCCGACCTTGACCTGTGTGGTTTTGCCGCCGCCCGAGGACGACGTACCACTCGTCCCAGCGGACGAGGACCCGCATCCGGCCGCACCGGCGACCGTGACCACTGCTATCGCAAGCCCGAGAATGCGCCGTCGCATAGGGCTCCTCCTGACGGAAGCGTGAATGAGAAAATGATTAATTTGCGCGGTTATGCGCCGAGTTGAGTGAATTGCGCGAACGTTATGACTTTGTCGAACAAGTCGTCAATGGGAGAGCCGCGGAAGTTCCGCGCATGGTGCCTGGCTTCCGTCGGCGCGGTTGTGGGGTGGGGCTGGGCCTCCCGCGATGACTCCGTGTGGAGCGAGGTGGATCGCGTCGGGGCCGAAGCTGTGCATGTTGTGCAGCTTCTTGACGGCCGCAATCTACACGCCTACCTTCGCGCTGTCATGCCCCAGCACAGAGGGACCGCGAAGGCTTGCCCCGGCTTCCCGGTCTCCGGCTGCGCCCCTCCTCCCGAGGAGACGGGTCTCGCCTGTCGTTCCACGCGCAGCGCTGTTCCCGCCACCCTCACCGAGACAACGGAGTCCGCATCGTGAAGTCCCGCATCCGCAGACGTACGGTCGTCGCCCTGGCGGCACTACTGCTCGCCACCCCCCTCGCCCCGTCCGCCCAGGCGGCCGAGACCGACGCCCACGTCGAAGGCACGTTGCCGTCCGGCGCGAGCTACGTGATGGACAAGCCGGAATCCTGGAACGGCACGGTCCTGCTGTTCAGCCACGGCTACACCCCGGCGGGCCTGCCCAATCCCGCGCGAAACGCCTCCGACGACGCCACCAAGTCCCTTCTGCTGAAGGAGGGTTACGCGCTCATCGGCTCCTCGTACGCGAACAACGGGTGGGCGGTGAGCGAGGCGGTCCCGGACCAGCTCGCCACGCTCGACGCCTTCACCTCGCGCTTCGGCACGGCCCGGCGGACCATCGCCTGGGGCGCCTCCTACGGCGGGCTCGTGACCTCGATGATCGCCGAGCGCCACCCGGACCGCATCAGCGGATCACTGTCCCTGTGCGGCCTGCTCCAAGGCGGCGTGGCCAACTGGAACAGCACCCTCGACCCGGTCTTCGCGTTGAAGACACTGCTCGCCCAGGATGCGGACATCCCCCTGACCGGTCTGGGGAGCCAGGCGGCCGCCACCGAGGCGGCCGGCACTCTGGCCGGGGCCGTCGGCGAGGCGCAGAACACGGCCTCGGGGCGGGCCCGTATCGCGCTGGCCGCCGCCCTGCACAACATCCCCGGCTGGAACGACACCTCCCAGCCCCAACCGGAACCGACTGACTGGGACGCCCAGCAGGCCAACCAGTTCCAGGCGGTCATGGGCCTGGTGCAGTTCCCTGCCTTCTCCTGGCGGCAGGAAGCCGAAAGCCGGGTCGGGGGCAACATGTCCTGGAACACCGGCGTCGACTACGCCGCGATGCTTCACAACTCCCCCCTCTACAAGGAGGTCAGCGAGCTCTACGCCAAGGCCGGTCTGTCCCTGACCAAGGACCTCACCACACTGAACGGCGCTCCCCGGATCGCCGCCGACACCAAGGCCGTCGACAAGATGGCCCTCACCAGCTCCTTCACCGGCCGGCTGGCCAAGCCGCAACTGACCGTGCACACCACGGGCGACGGCCTCATCCCGGTACAGGCGGAGAGCGCCTACAGCCGTGCGGTCACTGCGGCAGGCGCCGCCCCCCTGCTGCGTCAGGCCTTCGTCGAGAACGCGGGCCACTGCACGTTCAGCAGCGCCGAGGGAGTCGCCGCCCTGCACACCCTGGAGACCCGTATCACCACCGGCCGCTGGCAGGGCACCGATCCAGCCGCCCTCAACGCCCGTGCCACGGAGGTCGATCCCTCCGAACCGGCGCGCTACGTGAGCTACCGCCCCGCACGGTACCCGCGCCCCTACGACCTGGCCCACCCCACCGACCGGTACCGCCCCTGACACCACGCCGCCCGCCGTGCCCACGGCGGGCGGCCATACCCTTGCCAAGGTGACGCTCTCCCAGGTGAACGCCCTCAACGTGGACGACAGGTACCCCGATGCCGCCCCGGACTCCCCGGCCGGCCCGCAGCTGCGCCCCCAGTCACTGCTGCTCGCCTTCTTCGGCAACCACGTCCTCGAAGAGGGCCCGCTGTGCGTGTACTCGGGCAGCATCATCGACGTCCTCGCACGGGTGGGAGTCGGGGAGCAGGCCGTCCGCTCCACCCTCACCCGTATGGTGGGCCGCGGCCTGCTGCAGCGCCGGCGGCAAGGACGGCGCATGTACTTCGGCCTGACCCCGCACGCGGCGCAGATCCTCCGCGACGGCCGGAAACGTATCTGGCACACCAGCGCGGTCAACGACGACTGGGACGGGAACTGGACCCTGTTCGGTTTCTCGCTGCCCGAAGCCTGGCAACGTCAGCGCCACGACCTGCGGTCACATCTCACCTGGTCCGGCTTCGGTTCCCTCTACAGCGGGCTGTGGATCGCGCCGGGTGATGTCGACGTCTCCGAGATCGTCGCCGAGCTGGGCATCGCAGACCACGTCAAGATCTTCCACGCGCGGGCCGACGCGGCAACCGACATCGACGTGATGATTCGCGACACCTGGGACCTTCAGACCATCGCCGCCCGCTACACCGCCTTCGAGAACCGATGGATCACCCACGTCGGCGATCCGTCCGGCGACCCGCTGGCCACCCACCTGCGCCTGGTCGCCGAGTGGCTGGACATCATCCGCACGGATCCCCGGCTGCCCGCCCGGCACCTGCCACCCGACTGGCCCGCCCGATCGGCGGAGGAGACCTTCCGGCGCATCGCGGAACAGGCGGGGGAGCCTGCCCGCCGGGTGGCCGCCGAGCTGCTGGAGACAGCGCCGCTGCAAACCTCCTGAGCGGTTCCCTAAGCAGGTCGGGTGAAGTCCGCTACGCTTCGGCAGCGCACCGAAGGGGCGCGGGGCTGTGTCTGTCAGCGGCTCCGCCGCGGGGCGCGACCAGCCACGACGGCGCCGCAGACGATCGACGGCCCATCGCGGCCCCGCGGCGGAGCCGCACATCGGCACAGCCAGCGGGGCGCTTGACGGGGATGGTCGGCGGTCTGCCGGTCGGGGCGCGGCACGTTCAGCGGGTCTTGGATGACGTCAGACGAGATGGCCGCGTGCGCAGCATGTTCCGCGCGGGCCAGGGTGACGGAAAGACAGGTGACCCGCGCGGCAGAGCCGTACGGGTCACCTGGCGGGCGGGGGAATGCGATCAGGCCCAGGGGCTGACCGCCTTGAAGGAACTGTCGGCGCGGAACGTGGCGTTGTCCTGGAAGGGGTCGACGCGCAGCTCGTAGTTGACGTGGCGGAGGTAGCGGCCGGGGTAGTTGTACGACTCCAGGCCGACCGAGCCGGGGGCCGAACCGGGCCGGGCGCAGTAGGTGGCGTCCTTGTTGAAGAGCGCCGTGCTGTTGCTCGCGTCGAAGCGGATCCGGAAGTCCTTGTGGCGCAGGTAGCGGCCGGACGCGTCACGGAACGAGTAGCAGTCGGAGTCGGCCAGGCCGGGGATGACGGTGAAGGTGGCGCTCTGCTTGACCGCCGTGGTGCTGGAGGACGTCACCGAGTCGAGGTAGCCCAGGCTGTCCGACCGTACGACGGCGTAGCGGCCGGGGAAGTTGACCGACTGGAGAGAGCGGGTGGTGTTCACCGGCAGGGCGGTGCCGCCGGAGACCGGGTCGATGCTGCTCAGGGTGGGGACGACCTTCTTGATCAGGCCGGCCGAGTCGAACTCCAGCTTGTCGATGGTGGTTTCGCGGTGGGTGCCGTCGCCGCCGGGGATGGCGAAGCGGTGGTAGGAGATGTACCAGTCGTCGGTGCCCGGCACCTGGACGACCGAGTGGTGACCGGGGCCCTTGATGCCGAGGGAGAGGTCCTTCTCCAGGATCACGCCGCGCTTGGTCCACGGGCCGGTGGGGGAGGAGCCGGTGGCGTAGGCGACGCGGTAGTTCTCGTCCCGGGTGTCGTTCTCCGACCACATCAGGTAGTAGGTGCCGTTGCGCTTGATGACGAAGGAGCCCTCGTTGTAGCCGCTGGGGGTGATGTCGGTGACCTTCGAGGAGTCGAAGGAGACCATGTCGTCGTTCAGCGGGACGACGTAGGCGTGACCATTGCCCCAGTAGAGGTACGACTGCCCGTCGCCGTCGGTGAAGACCGCCGGGTCGATCATCTGGCCGGTGTAGGCGCCGCGGGCGACCAGCGGCTTGCCCAGGGGGTCCTTGAACGGGCCGGTGGGGGAGTCGGAGACCGCGACGCCGATGTTCGTGTCGGCGGAGTAGTAGAAGTAGTACTTCCCGTTCTTCGCGGTCATCGTCGGGGCCCAGGCGCGGCTGTCGGCCCAGCTGATGTCGGGACCGAGGTCGAGGATGACGCCGTGGTCGGTCCAGTGGACCAGGTCCTTGGAGGAGTAGGCCTTGAACTGCGTGCCGCTCCAGCCCGCGAAGCCGTCGGTGGTCGGGTAGATGTAGTAGGTGTCACCGAACCGGACGATGTTCGGGTCGGCGGTGAGCCCCGGCAGGACCGGGCTCTTCATGATGAGCGCCGAGACCGTCCAGGTGCGTTTCGCACCGTCGGAGCCGGTCACCTCGTACGTCACGGGCTTGGTGAAGTCGCGCGGGGTGCCGGAGGCCGGGCTGATGGACGCGCCCTGGGCGAGGGTGAACTGCGGGGCGAGCGCGGTGAGGTCAGTGCCCTCCTTCATCGGCAGCGTGATCCTGCTGCCCGCGTCGTCGACGATGGCGGCGATCTTCAGCGAGGGGTGGGTGGCCGTGGCGATGCCCGTGGTGTTCCCGCTGAGTTCGAGGACCTCGCCGGGTGCCAGCGCGCGATTGTAGACCCGGAAGTCGCGCATCTTGCCCTTGAAGAGCTTGTCACCGCTGTAGAGCGACTTGCCTATGGAGTTGGCCGTGGTGATGCCGGACCCGATGGAGCCGGGGGTGAGGGTGAGCGACGTGTTGCGGGCCACCTCCACGCCGTCCTGGTAGAGGACGCCCGTGGTGCCGGTCTGCGTGTAGGTGACGTGCTTCCAGACCGAGCGCGGCAGCGCGGCGGAGGTCTGGGTGTTCTGTTCGGTGGAGAAGTTCCCGGAGGCGATGGCGGTCCGCAGCGAGTTGCCGGTGGTGAACAGGTACCCGTTGCCGACGCCGTTGGCGGTGTTGCCGAAGCCGTAGAGGAAGTACGGCGTGGCCTGGGCGGCGTCGATCTGCACGTCCATCGAGACGGTGATCGAGTTCATGCCGCTCATGATGTTGTCCGGCACCTTGATGGAGGTGTCGGAGCCGTTGAAGGTGAGCCCTTCGGCACCCGACCAGCCCGCGGTGCCGTTGACGGTTCCGTTCCGGCCGTTGCCGGAGGCGTCCGCCGCCACGGTGCCCGAGGTGGCGTCGAGTTTGTACCAGAGGGCCAGGCCGTCGGTGATCTCCGCCGCCTGGGCGGGGGCCGCCGGGCCGACGACGCCCACCAGGAGCGCGGCGGCGGCCGCTGCGGCCAGAGCGGCGGGCCGGAACCTTCGGCGGCCCCGAGGTCTCACGCTGTGCATGGGTTCACATCCCCTGATGAAGAGAAGAAGACATGCCTGAGGAGAGGGCTGGAGACCTGGGCCGAGGCCCTGACGTTCCGCCCGTATGACATCGCGTTGCGTGAGTGTGAATTGGGGTATGAGGCAGCGTCAATAGTTCTCGAACAACATCCGACAGGTCGAACCAGTTCTTTCCGGCTCGGTGACTCGCAGCCGCCCGCGGACGCTTGGTCTGTCCGACCGCCGGACAGACACGAGAGGTCTTCACCGTCGCCGGCATCCGCCGCCGGGGAGGATGCGCGCGGTTGCGGGCCGCTACCACGACGTCGCCGGCGCTCGGAGCACCGCGCCGGTCTGTGCGGTGACGGCGAGAGTATTCACAGAAGGGACGATCATCATCGGCTGGATCGGTCTGGCCACCGCCCTCGGCGACTCCGCACGCAACCGCACGGCATACGTGGAAGCACTGCAGGAACGCGCCGCCCACGCCGAAGCCACCCGCGAGGAGGAGGCCCGTCGGCGAGTCCTCGACGAACGGCTGCGCATCGCCCGTGAACTGCACGACTCCGTCGCCCACCAACTCGTCTCGATCACCGCCCAACTCGGCGTTGCCCGCTATCTGTTCGCCCGCGGCAGGGCCGTCCAGCCGCAGACCATCGACCAGGCACACCGCAGCAGCCAGGCCGCTATGCGTGAATTGCGCTCCGCGGTGGGGCTTCTCCGCGCCGAATACGGCGGTGAGTCGCCGCGCACGCCCTTGCCGGGGCTCACGATGTTGCCGGAGCTGATCACCTCGGCCGAGGCAATGGGCATCACGGTACGGTCGCAGCACTGTGGAGCGCCCCGCCGGCCCCCGCCCGGAGTCGGGCTGGCCGCCTACCGCATCCTGCAGGAGTCCCTCACCAACGTCGCCAAGCACGCCGGACCGCGCGCCGAGGCGCGGATGACGGTCGAGTACCGGGACACCGCCCTGCATCTGACCGTGCGCAACCGCCTCCTCGGGCCGGTGGCCCCACCCGATCCGGCGTGTTACGGCATCGCGGGCATGCGCGAACGCGCCGCTGCCGTCGGCGGCACCCTGAACGCCGGCCTTGACGGAGGAGACTTCCTGGTCGAGGCCCACCTGCCGCTGGAGGTGGCTTCGTGACCATCCGCGTCCTGCTCGTCGACGACCAGACACTGCTGCGAGCGACGTTCAAGATGCTCATCGACTCCGAACCGGACCTGGAAGTGGTCGGTGAGGCCGCCACCGGACGGGAGGCCGTCGAGCAGGTCCGGGCCCGGCGGCCCGACGTTGTCCTGATGGACATCCGCATGCCCGGTCTCGACGGCATCGAAGCCACCCGGGAGATCACCCGTCTGGGCACCCCGGCGAAGGTCCTCATCCTGACCACCTACGAGACCGACGAGTACGTCACCGAGGCGCTGCGCGCCGGCGCCACCGGATTCCTTGGCAAGACCGCCGACCCGGAAGAGGTCGTCCACGGCATCCGCCGTGCCGCACAGGGGCGCCCCCTCTTGTCCGCGGTCGCCACCGAGATGCTTGTGCAGCACTTCCTCGCCACACCCGACGAGACAACCACGGCCGTCGATCCGCGCTTGGAAGAGCTCACCCAACGCGAACTGCAGATGGTCGCGCTCGCCGCCGAAGGGCTCTCCAACGAGCAGATCGGGCAACGGCTCGACCTCGCCGTCCTCACGGTCAAGACCCACGTCAACCGCGCCATGGCCAAACTGGGGGTCCACGACCGCGCCGGCCTTGTCGTCCTTGCCTACCGCTCAGGGCTGGTCAACCACCTTCTCGGCTGAACCGCAGCGGATGAACGGACCCCAGGCCACGAACGCCGTTGGGTGCAGATCCCATGAGCCTCACTGGCCTCGACCCTTTGCACGGTCGGGGCGTGCTTCGGTGAAGGCTGCGGATGGGCGTGACAACGCCCGTCTGACCCCTCCCAACCGAAACGACCCGCACCGAGCGGTGCATCATCAAGGTACGGCCGCTACGGCGGTGGGGTCCGGTACAGATCGCCGGTCTGCTGCACCACCCTCTTCCCGGTGCTGTGGACCTTGGACACCCAGGATGGGAAGTCCCCCGACGCGGCGAAGGTCACCCGGAGCGTCATCGACAAGGCCAAGTGCAACGACGTAGTCCTCATGCACGACATCCACGCCATGTCGGTCGGCGCCGTCCCGCGGATCTTGCGCACGCTCACCGCCCAGGGCTGCCGCCTCGTGAATGCGAGTCATCCCGCGCGCCACATGTGACGCGCGGGATGACTCACGGGTGGGATGCCGGCGCCTTGCCCGCTGGGGGAGCGGGCGGCGGGCGGGAGGGCGCCGTGAGGGCGCCGGCATCCCGGTCGGGTCAGCTCGTCACACGGAAGGTGGCGTCGCCGCGCGCCGTGGCGGTGGTGATCGGGTCGAGCCGCAGTTGGTAGGCGTAGTGGCGGATGTAGCGGTCGGGGTAGTTGTAGGACTGGAACGACGACCATGTGGAGTCGGCGAGTCCGGCGACCTGGCGGAAGGTGGCGTCCTGGGCGAACGCGGTGGTGCCGTCGTTGTAGGCCAGTGAGAAGTCGAAGTCGGTGTGGCGCAGGAAGTGTCCGGGGAAGTTCACCGACTCGAAGGAGACGGTGCCGGAACCGGCCAGGCCGGTCCGCATCCGGAACTGGGAGTCGTCGACGGGGCTGACGTTCGGGTCGATGCGCACGTCGAAGTTGGTGTGCCGCACGTATCGGTCCTGGAAGTTGTACGACTGGAGCCGGTTGGCCGTCGTGTTGGGCCAGCGTGCGAGCACGCGGCTCTCCTCGGCGGCCGTCATGTTCAGGATCCAGCCGTGGCGCTTCTTCGTGCCGCCCATGTTGTAGCTTCCCGACGCCTGCCTCTGGTAGCTGGCTGGATCGGAGGGGTTGGTCGTCAGGACCGGCATGTACCCGCCGCCCGTGGCGTACTGGTCGAGGTAGAGGGCCCACTTGTTGCTGCCGTTGAACTTCATCCACATCGGGCCTTCGACCATGGCACCGGTGAGGCCGACGCCGGAGAGGTCGCCGAGGGTGGTCCACGTCCCGAGGATCGAGTTGCTTCCTTCGAGCGTGATCTGACCGTCGCCGGAGGCCCGTACATAGCGGTAGTTGCCGACGCCGGACGGCACCTCGATGATCTGGGTGTCGATGATGCCCTGGGTACCGGCGCGGTCGATGTAGAGCTGCGGGGTGGTGATGGTGCGGAAGTCCGAGGTGCGGGCGTAGTAGATGCGGTGCTTCAGCACGCCGTTGAGGGTGGCGTTCGTCGCCCAGTACAGGACGTAGTCGTTGGTCGCCGGGTTCCAGATCGCCTCGGGCGCCCACGCGTTGCGTCCGTCGGGGATGGCGCCGGCGACGTTGAGCAGGCGCGGCTGCGACCAGGTGGCCAGGTCCGTGGACTCCCACACCACAAGGTTGCGGCTGGCATCGGTCTGGGAGGAGCCCCACGTCTGCCCGCAGCCGATGCACAGGTCGGTCGCGATGATCCAGTACTTGCTGCCGTCGGGGGATCTCACCAGTGCGGGGTCGCGCACCCCCTTCGTGCCGACCGTGGAGCGCAGGACCATGCCGCCGCCGTTGAGGTCGCTCCAGTTCACGCCGTCGGTGCTGTGCGAGAGGTACATCTGCTGATTGGTCGACCCCTCACCGGTGAAGTGCACCATCAGGTAGCCCGGGTCGGCGGCAGCGGCCCGCTGCGGTGCGGTCAGGGTCTGGCATGTGAGGAGAAGGCCGACGGCGACCAAGAGCGTCGCCAGCCGTGAGAACAGCGCGGATATGTACATTTCTTGTCTTTCTTGGAGTGCCTTGATCACATGGGAGGGGTCAGCGGACCGTCCAGCGGGCGGCCGGTGCTGTTTCGAGGGACGTCTGGGTCTGCCCGGGGGATCAGTGGTGACGGCGGCCAGGCGGGTGTGTGGCTTTCACGTTCGTGACCACTGGAAGCTGGCGGCTGTGCCGCAGGTGCGCTGTTCGAGCAGGGCGGCGTCCGCGGTCGAGGCGCCGACGACGTTGACGCACTTGCCGCTGTGGCGGACTTTGAGCTGGTGGTATCCGTCGACGGCGACCCACTGGAACTGCTGGTTCCGGCCGGAGTGGCAGGGGTACTGGATGATGCCTGCGCCGTCGGCGGTGGACACGTTGTTCACGTCCAGGCACTTGCCGCTGTTGAGGCTCTCGATCTGGAAGTAGCCGTCGCCCACGTCGACGAAGCGCCACTTCTGCCAGGGCCTGCCGTTCGAGGTGTACTGGCCGATCCTCGCGCCGTTGTCGGTGTTGGGTGCCTGGACGTCCATGACCTTGCCGCTGTTGCGGTTGGTCAGCCGGTAGTACGTCACCACCGGCTCGCCGGACGGAACGGTCAGCGCGGTGCCCGTGGCCACCGGCACGCCGAGGTTCGGTGACCCGTCCGTGTTCCAGGTGATCTTCTGGATCCGGGTGGTGCGGGTGGTGCCGCAGCCCTGGGACGACGAGGAGTTGGCGTGGTAGACGATCCAGTCCTCGGTGCCGTCCGGGGACCGGAAGAAGCCGTTGTGGCCCGGACCGTACACGCTGTTCGTGTCACTGCGCTGGAAGGCCGGCTCCGTGCCCTTGACCCAGGAACTCGCGTTCAGCGGGTCGCTGCCGGTGAGGGTGAGCAGGCCCAGCTTGTAGTCCGGGCCCTGGCAGGCGCTGGCCGAGTAGGTGAGGAACGTCTTTCCGTCGTGCTGCACCGCGACCGGGCCCTCGTTCATCGGGGTGCCCTGCTTCTCCCAGGAGTAGGTCGGGGTGGAGATCTGCGTACGGGATCCGGTCACGGTCCACGGATTGCTCAGCTCGACGATGTAGATGCTCGGATCGGATCCGGCCCACTGCGGCGTCGACACCCCGGACCAGGTGAAGTACAGCCGGCCGTTGATGGTGACCACGTTTCCGTCGATGCCCCACCAGTCGTTCGCACCGAAGATCATGCCCTTGTACGTGTACGGGCCGAGCGGGTCAGTGCCGGCGCTCTCCAGCACGTGCACGCGCTGGTCCTCGATGTCACCAGTACCGGCGGAGTAGTAGATGTACCAGCGTTTGCCGCCCGGGCCGTCGAGCAGGTGCATCTCCGGCGCCCATATGTAGTGGTCACGGCCGGCGGCGTGGGCACTGAACACCGGCACCGGCGCCGCTGCCTTCAGCGCCTCGATCGTGGGCGCCTTCCGCATCGTCAACGCCCCGCTGTACGGCGTCGTCATCAGGTAGTAGTTGCCGCTGTAGTAGGTCATGTACGGGTCCGCGCCGGAACTGTTGAGCGGGTTCGTGAACGTCGCCGTGGCCGCCTGCGCGCCGGGTGCGGTCACCACCGTCCCGAACGTCAGACCACCGACGAGGGCGGCGAGAGCCGTCGCCGTGGCCCACATCCGCCGGAGGAGAGAAGAGCTTTTCCGCACCCGGATATGTGAAGTGCCCATGACAGAAACATCCTTGTTCGCGTCGGGGAGCGTAAGCGCGGTGTTCTTTCAAAACGCGTTGTCGTGCCGGGCCGTGCGCTCGGACGCCGTCGCGTTCCTGTCATTGCCCGGGGTATGGGGGCTGGTCGTGCCGTTCGTCCGACCGAGGTGGTAGAGGACGACCAGACCCTTCACTGCAGTCGCTTGCGCAGGTCGATACGCGAGCGAGGCGAGGACCAACGGCCCATTCTGTTCGATATTTAGAATGCCGTTTGGAAATTCGGCCAGACGCTATAGGGGCGGTAAGAAGGTGTCAAGACGGCTGGGGAAAGAGGGGCGGCTGCCGTGGCGATGAGATCGGTAGAAAGCTGTTACGGCGATCTGTCCGGCAAGAGGCCGCCGCATCCTCGCTGGTAACCTGCGGCGCAACCGTCGTTTGTCGAAAGTCGTTGAATTTGGTACCAGCTGTTTCAGCCCGGTGAGCCCGAGTCCCCGCTTTCATGGTCCCGGGCATGGGCGATGGTCCACGTTTCAGCTGGGTTATGTGGGTCATGCGGGTCTTGACGATCTGCTCGGCCACCACCAGTCTCGCGGTGATCTCGGTGTGCGACAGGCGGCGACATCGCCGCGCTCCTGCAAGCGGGCGGAGACCGCGCTGCTGTCTTCCCGCGCCGCGGGGACCACCGCCTCGGTCCAACGGCCTGAACAACCGGCCCTGGCAGGTGGCCCCTCGGCCGGATGGCGGATTGATCGTGCACGGGCAGGCGGAGTCCGCGTGAGTCCTCGAACGGCGCCCGCAGCATGCGGCCCCCATTCGGCAGTCGGATCGTCAGCCTCGCCACGGCGCGTGGACGCCTCCAGCTGATTCAGCCACAGAAACCTATGAGAAACGACAGAACCATTGACCTGTCGGTGCCTCACCTCTACTTTCTGACCGATCCAGCGAACCCTGTGCGGTATTTCGGACGGGACTCAGTGTCCTCGCGATGTCAGTTTTCCCCTTCTTTTCCCCTGGAGAGCCGCATGTCGCACAGCCCTGCTCGCAGATGGGCCAGACGCGTCACCGCCCAGGTCCTCGCCGTCGGACTCGGCGTCACAGGTCTGGCGGCCCTCGACCGACAGGAACCCTCGGCGCCCCTGTCCGCCGAACCGGCCGCCGTGAGCACCAGCCAGATCGGCGTCACCCCGCCGCCGATGGGCTGGGCGTCATGGAACAGCTTCGCCAGCAGCATCGACTACAACGTGATCAAACAGCAGGCCGACGCCCTGGTCTCCTCCGGCATGGCGGACGCCGGGTACAAGTACGTCAACCTCGACGACGGCTGGTGGCAGGGCGCCCGGGACGCGAACGGCAACATCGTCGTCGACGAGAACCTGTTCCCCGGTGGGATGAAGGCCATGGCCGACTACATCCACAGCAAGGGCCTGAAGGCCGGCATCTACACCGACGCCGGCAAGCAGGGCTGCGGCTACTACTACCCCACCACCCGCCCGGCCGCCCCCAACACCGGTATGGAGGGCCACTACCAGCAGGACCTGGAGACCTTCCAGCGCTGGGGCTTCGACTACGTCAAGATCGACTGGTGCGGCGGCCGCGTGGAGGGCCTGGACCAGGAGACCCAGTACAAGCAGATCGCCGCCGCCAACGAGGCCGCCTCGGCGGTGACCGGCCGCAAGCTCGTGCTGTCCTTCTGCGAGTGGGGCACCGGACGGCCCTGGAACTGGGCGACCGGTTACGGCGACCTGTGGCGCACCAGCACCGACGTCATCTTCTGGGGCCAGACGCCCACGACGGCCATGATGCTCACCAACTTCGACCAGGCCCTGCACCCGGCCGCCCATCACACCGGCTACTCCAACGACCCCGACATGCTGATGACCGGGATGAGCGGCCTGACCGCCGCCCAGAATCGGCTGCACATGGGCCTGTGGGCGATTTCCGGCGCTCCGCTGCTGGCGGGCAACAACCTGGCGACGATGAGCACGGAGACCCGTGACATCCTCACCAACCGTGAGATGGTCGCCATCGACCAGGACCCGCGCGGGCTGCAGGGCGTCAAGGTGGCCGAGGACACCCGGAACCTGCAGGTGTACGGCAAGGTCCTCTCCGGCACGGGCAAGCGCGCCGTGCTGCTCCTCAACCGCACGGGCTCGGCGGCATCGATGACCGTGCGCTGGGCCGACCTCGGCCTCACCTCGGCCACCGCGTCCGTACGCAATGTCTGGACGGGCACCAATGCCGGCCCCTTCGCCACCAGCCACACCACGACCGTCCCGGCGAACGACGCGGTCCTGCTGACCGTCTCCGGCACCGAGGCCCCCGGCTCCACCTTCGAGGACACCACCACCGCCACCACCCCGACCTTCAGCAACGTCACCACCTCCACGGCGGGCACGAAGCTGGTGGACATCACCTACGCCAACGGCGGCAGCACCACCCGCAAGGCCACCATCCAGGTGAACGGCCAGTACAAGTACGTCGTGGCCTTCCCGCCGACCGGCTCGGCCACGACCTACCGCACCGTGTCCGTGCTCGCACACCTGGCCAAGGGTGCCAACACCGTGAAGTTCGCGACGGTCTCCGGCAGCACGGCCCCCGACGTCGACGCCGTCCGCGTCCAGGGCATCCCCGGCACCGACGGTGTCGCCCTCGTCGGCACCGCCTCCAACCGGTGTGTGGACATCGACAAGAACACCGACATCAACGCGACCCAGGCGCAGCTGTGGGACTGCTCCGGCGGACGCAACGAGACCTTCACCCAGACCTCGCGCGGCGAACTCGTCGTCTACGGCAACAAGTGCCTCGACGCCGACAACAACGGCACCACCAACGGAACCAAGGTCATCATCTGGGACTGCACAGGCGGCACCAACCAGAAGTGGACCGTCAACGCCAACGGCACCATCACCAACACCCTCTCGGGCCTGTGCCTGGACGCCACGAACGCGGCAACAGCCAACGGCACCAAGCTGATCCTGTGGACCTGCAACGGCCAGAACAACCAGAAATGGACCCGCAACTGACCTCCACCACAGGAGCATGACGCAGAACCGGCGAGGCGCGACAGCGCCTCCCGGTTCTGCCGTCGCGTCGACAGGAACGCAAACGAGGGTGCCGCTACGGGCGTGCAGCGGCCGTGCCCTCGTGGGTGTGAGCCCGGACGGGGACTTGGCGAATGGCTCGCTTACGCAGCCCGTCGGGGTACTTCCGTGGTGCCGGCATCGGACTTGTGCTCTCCGCGAGAGCCGGCACGTCGCTCTGCTCCACGACATCACTGACTGTCTGCGGATCGGTGACGTGACCGTGTTCCACGATCGAGAAGACGGCGGGCAGGAGATTTACCTGTACGGGCTGAAGACAAATCCGCTACCGAAGGAGAGCGCCCAGCCGGCTCGAATGCGGCTTGCTGCCGAGGCGCTGCACATCGGCGGGCCGCTTCCCGGGTCGGACAAGGCCGCTCTCGGGGATTCGAGGAAGCCACTCGACGGTTCCACGCCTCACATGCGTCGCTGTTGCGTCGTATGCCGCTGACCGGACAGAACATCCATGCGCCGGTAGGCACCTCCCAGAAGCTTCTCGGCCCGATGGTCGAGCCACTCGACGCCGGTACGGTCGAGGTAGCGGCGGCCGGCCTCGGTGCGATTGACCGTGGTCGACACGATCAGGTTCTTGACGATGAGGGGTGGCACTGCCCAGACGGGCGTCACGGGCAGTTGCAAGTCGCGCAGGCTCTCCTTGCCGAGGAAGTACCTGAGCAGGCTGAGCATGCGAAGCCGCGCGAACCGAGCGCGCACAGCCTGCGGCCGGCGTTGCTCCAGAGCGCTTTCGCCGTCGACGAGCGCTGTGGCGAGTGCGCTACCCGCAGGCGTTTGGCCGTCCTGGCACAGCAGCGCGTGGTAGTTGAAGCGGTTCTGTTCCCGTTCGGTGTCGAAAAGCCAGTCCTCGTCGATTCCCAGGAGCCAGCCGACGTACTTCCACAGGTGCATCACGGCAAGGGAGTCGTCTGAGCTCACCATCCAGCCGAGGGCGCGGGCACCCAGCAGCAGCGTGGAGTTGAACAGTCCCAGGGTCGCCGCCTGGTCGCTGCGGTTGATGGGCAGTCCCAATTGGTCGGTGTCCCATCGGCCGTTCTTCTCGAAGCGGTCGTTGACCAACGCGTGCATGGCCCGCACATGCACGGTGAGCTTGAAGCCCTCGCCGTGGCGTCGCATGGCGCCCGGCTTGATGACGGCGTTGTTCCACATCTCGGTCTCACCAAGCCGCCGCATCGCCGTCGAGCCGGTCAGACCGCCGGTGGCGACCAGCAGGTCGGGCGGTCCACTGTGCCGGTAGCCGCCGATCAGTGACAGATGCCGCATGACGTCGTTGGCGTTGCGGCCCATGCGACGGATGACACTGCCGCCCCGTTCGATCACGTCGAAGTCGACCCAGGCGGGAACCTCGTCAACGACATCGAAGAAACGCACGAGCACGGGCGGCGCGTCGTCGACCGCGTCGATGCCCTCCTCGAGCGCCGTATTGAACTGCGCCATGGTGACGCCTGCGGCCCCTCCCGCGCGCATGGCACGAACGAGTTCTCCACCCAGTTCGTCGCGCGCGAACATCCGCCGGCCGATCAGGTCGCACAGATCTTCGTCGACGCGGTCGACGCGGGCGGCCCGCCGCAGTATTCGACCCAACCTGGCATTGCGCTCGGGCGCCCCACGGAAGCGCCGTGGGTAGGGCAGGCTCTCGCGCTTGCCTTGCTCACTGGATGAAGTCATGCTGCTACTGTGATGCGAGTAATCATTCGTGTTCAATTCGCGTATCGAAGATGATGGCTCCGTTCGGCTCACAACACCCCGCCAGGCGCATTCCCCAACAGGACCGTTCTCGGGCGATGGTGGATCGCATCGTCGCGGCCGGTTGTGAAGTCCTCCTGGAACGGGGGTACGAACGCACCAGTACCAGCCGGATCGCAGCGCAAGCCGGCATCAGTCCGGGCTCGCTGTATCAGTACTTTCCCAACAAGGAGGCGGTCCTCGCCCTCGTCCTCGACGAGTACAGCAAGCGACTGCATGCTCGCGTTACCGACGCGTTCGTCGCGAATCTCGGGGCGACTGACCCGGAGGACGCCGTGCGCCGTGTCGTCCTCGCCCTTCTGCACGCACTGGAGTCGGATGCCGGCCTGTTGCGCGTGCTGTACGAGCAACTACCACGCAGCGCCGATACACACCGCGCCGAGTTCACCCGGCAACTCGACCAGCTGGTCACCACTGCGCTGCTGTTCCAGCTGGGTCCCCGTGTGCAGCCGGTTGACTCGATCGCATGGATCCTCGTGCGCAGCATCGAGGCGATCGTCGTCAGCTACGTGCTGGACCCGCCGCGGATCGGTCGAGATGCGATCGTCGACGAGCTCACCCGGCTCGTCACCGGCTACGTCAGCCAGTGGGCTGCCCAGAGTCCACAGGGCGACGCCGATCGCCGGGATCTGGGATAGCGCCGCAACAGGCTGATACTCCAGCAGCGTTTTGCCGAAGGGTGCTGCGGCACACACCTACGCCTCGATCATGCTGGAGGCGGGAGAGTCCGTGGTGACCTTGGCGCGGTGGCTCGGGCACTCCTCGCCGGCGGTCACCCCCGGTTACTATGCTCACTTCATACCGGAGGCCGCAAGCAAGGGGCGCACTGTCATCGACGGACTGCCCGGGAAGCAGGGAGAACCGCCCGCCCATGGAGCAAGGCCGATGAGACGGACGGCACGGGAAAATGCTGACTGAGGTCACCGCGACCCGCTACGTGGAACCCCTGCGGTCCGGCGGGTCGGTTCCCGCGGTCGTCGAGGCGGACGACCTGGGCACCTACGTCGTGAAGTTCACCGGCTCCGCGCAGGGCAGGAAGGCCCTGGTCGCCGAGGTGATCGTGGGTGAGCTGGCGCGCGCCCTCGGGCTGCGCCTGCCCGAGCTCGTGCTGGTGCGCTTCGACCCGGCCATCGCCGACCGCGAGCCCCACCAGGAGGTGCGGGAACTGCACGGCGCGAGCGCGGGGACCAACCTCGGCATGGACTACCTGCCGGGCGCGCGGGACTTCACCCCGGAGGTCGCGGGGACCTTCCGCGTGGACCCCCTGGAGGCGGGCCGGATCGTCTGGCTCGACGCCCTCACCGCCAACGTCGACCGCACGGTCCACAGCTCCAACCTGATGCTCTGGCCGACCCTCGGCATCGCGCCCGCGCGCCTGTGGCTGATCGACCACGGCGCCGCGCTCGTCTTCCACCACCGCTGGGACGGCTCGGACCCGAAGAAGGCGTACGACTTCCGGCATCACGCGCTCGGCCCCTACGCGCCCGACGTGCGGGCGGCCGACGCCGAACTGGCGCCCAGGGTCACCGAAGAGCTGCTGCGCCGGATCACCGCCGAGGTCCCGGACGCCTGGCTGGCCGACGAGGAGGGCTTCGCGACCCCGGACGACGTCCGCACGGCGTACGTCGACCACCTCCACGCGCGCGTGCGGGCCTCCGCCGCCTGGCTCCCCACCGACTTCCCCACCCCCGAGGAACGCGCCGCCGAAGAGGCCCAGCGCGCGGCGAGGACACAGCAGGGCCGCCCGGACTGGCTCAAGCGGGTCCCCGACCTGCACGGCAAGCCGGCGGCGGAACAGGATTGGTCGGTGCACCTGGGATGACAGCTCAGCCGGATGTCCAGCGGGTCGAGATCGAGTACTGCACGCAGTGCCGCTGGCTGCCGCGTGCCGCCTGGCTGGCCCAGGAACTTCTGACGACCTTCGAGACCGAGCTCACGGAGCTGTCCCTGAGGCCCGGCACCGGCGGCGTCTTCGTCGTCCGGGTGAACGACGAGGTGGTGTGGGACCGCCGCGAGCAGGGCTTCCCGGAGCCCACGGCCGTCAAGCGGGCGGTACGCGACCGAGTGGCCCCGGAGAAGTCCCTGGGCCACTCGGACGGGCCCGCGTGAGCCTCAGCCCTTGAGCCGCTGGTACGCCGGCACTGTCAGGAAGTCCGCGTAGTCCTCGTCGAGGGCGACCTCCAGGAGCAGGTCGTGGGCCTGCTGCCAGTGACCGGCGGCGAAGGCCTCGGCGCCGAGTTCGCTCCTGATGTTCCGCAGCTCCTCGGCGGCGACCTCACGGGCCAGTTCCGGGGTGACCCGCACCGTCCTCCCGTCGCGCTCGACCTCGACGCCCGCGTTGATCCACTGCCAGATCTGCGAGCGGGAGATCTCGGCGGTCGCCGCGTCCTCCATCAGGTTGAAGATGGCGACCGCGCCGAGCCCGCGCAGCCAGGCCTCGATGTACCGGATGCCGACCTGGACGGCGTTGACGAGACCGTCGTACGTCGGCCGGGCGTCCAGCGAGTCGATCGCGATCAGGTCGGCCGCCTTGACGTCGACGTCCTCGCGGAGGCGGTCCTTCTGGTGGGGCTTGTCGCCGAGGACCTTGTCGAAGGACTCCATGGCGATCGGGACCAGGTCGGGGTGGGCGACCCAGGAACCGTCGAAACCGTCGTTCGCCTCGCGGTCCTTGTCGGCCCGGACCTTCTCGAAGGCGACCTTGTTGACCTCCGCGTCCCGGCGGGAGGGGATGAACGCCGCCATGCCGCCGATCGCGTGCGCGCCGCGCTTGTGGCAGGTGCGGACGAGGAGTTCGGTGTACGCCCGCATGAACGGGGCCGTCATCGTGACCGCGTTGCGGTCCGGCAGGACGAACCTCGCGCCGCCGTCCCGGAAGTTCTTGACGATGGAGAACAGGTAGTCCCACCGGCCCGCGTTCAGCCCGGAGGCGTGGTCGCGCAGTTCGTAGAGGATCTCCTCCATCTCGTACGCGGCCGTGATCGTCTCGATCAGCACGGTGGCGCGGACGGTGCCCTGCGGGATGCCGACGTAGTCCTGCGCGAAGACGAACACGTCGTTCCACAGGCGCGCCTCCAGGTGCGACTCCGTCTTCGGGAGGTAGAAGTACGGGCCCTTGCCGAGGTCGAGCAGCCGCCGGGCGTTGTGGAAGAAGTACAGGCCGAAGTCGACGAGCGCGCCGGGGACGGGCGTGCCCTCCGGGTCGACGAGGTGGCGCTCGTCCAGATGCCAGCCGCGCGGACGCGTCACCACGGTGGCGAGCTCCTCGTCGGCCTTGAGGGCGTACGACTTGCCGGACTTCGGGTCCGTGAAGTCGATGGAGCGGGTGTACGCGTCGATCAGGTTGAGCTGGCCGAGGACCACGTTCTGCCAGGTCGGCGCGGAGGCGTCCTCGAAGTCGGCGAGCCAGACCTTCGCGCCCGAGTTGAGGGCGTTGACGGTCATCTTGCGGTCGGTGGGGCCGGTGATCTCGACCCGGCGGTCGTTCAGGGCCGGTGGTGCGGGGGCCACGGTCCAGGAGTCGTCGGCGCGGATCGCGGCGGTCTCCGGGAGGAAGTCGAGCGAGCAGGTGCGGGCGGTCTCGGCGCGGCGTTCGGCGCGGCGGGCGAGGAGCTCGTCACGCCGGGGCGTGAACCGGCGGTGCAGCTCGGCCACGAAGGCGAGGGCCGCCTCGGTCAGGACCTCCTCCTGCCGGGGCAGGGGCTCGGCGTCGACGATGGCCAGCGGGGACGGCGCTGGTGCGGACATGAGCTGTCACTTCCTTCAGCGAGCGTGGCACCGGGTGCCAGGCGACCCGGGGTGGGGCGGCAGGCGCCCGGGCAGCGGCAGGGCGCTTCTGATCAGTGGATACTAGTTTCCTCATGGTGGAACTTCAATGTTTTGTTGATGTCGAGATTCTCCGCGTCGAGCCGGGGTGGCGCCCCGTGCCACCCCCTCACTCGAGGTGCGCGAGATCCGCGGCGGTGTCGATGTCGTACGGCCGCGCCACGTCCCCGCACTCGACGAGCGTGATCGCCTCCTCATGCGCCTTCAGATAGGCACGTGCCCCCCGGTCGCCGGTCGCAGTCGCGGCGACGCCCGCCCAGTGCGCGGCACCGAGCAGGACGGGGTGCCCGCGCACACCGTCGTAGGCGGCCGCGGCCAGCGACGTCTCGTCCCGCCCTGCGGCGAGCACCCGGGCCACCGCCTCGGCCCCGATGCCGGGCTGGTCGACGAGCGCGACCAGCGCGGCCCGCGCCCCCGTCCCGGCGAGCGAGCCGAGCCCGGCCCGCAGTGACGAGCCCATGCCGTCGGCCCAGTCCGGGTTGTCCACCAGCACGCAGTCGCCGAGCTCGGCGCGCTCCCGTACGGTGTCGGCCGCGGCCCCGAGGACCACGTGGACGCGGGCGCAGCCGGCCGCGCGCAGCACGCCGGCCGCGTACTCGACGAGGGGCCGTCCCCGGTGCGGCAGCAGCGCCTTGGGCCGGCCGCCGAGCCGCCGTCCACCGCCGGCCGCGAGCAGCAGCCCGGCCGTCCGCCGTTCGTTCTCCGTCATGCGTCCTGCATACCCGACGCCCGGGCGGGCGTCCGGTTGCGCGGGGCTGAATTTCGGTCCTGGCGGTGGCGAACCCGCCTCCGGGTGGCGTTTACTGACCCGCGTCCCCGGCGCCCGGACAGCGCCCACGGGGAGCGCTCGGCGGGAGCGGAACGTGCAGGCGCACAACGGCGTGCGAGGGGGAGAGCTGTGGTGCGGAGCTTGGAGCAGAGACCGGTGACCGGCGGCGACGAGAACCTTCGAGTGACCCGACTGCGGACCGCGGTGTCCCGGCTGCGCCGCCAACTCGCCGCGCACCCGGCCGAGTTCCCCGACCGGGCCATCGCGGAGGACGAACTCGCGGCGCTGGCCGCGATGACGGTCGACGGGGCACCGGACATCGCGCGCCTGCGCAGCTCGTTACTGCTGATCGCCGGGGCGATCGGATCGGTCAGCGCCCTGGCCAGGGGGCTGACGGAGGTCCGGGCCGCGGTGGACGGCTTCGGCGAGCCGCCGCGCGGGCGGGACGGCGACCGCAGGTTCTAGGAGCCGTCCGCCCCCGGCCCGTGGTACGGGAAGGGCCCCCGGTAGCCGGGGTGGGAGCGGTACGCGAACTCCTCGCAGAGTCAGGTCTCCTGGACGAGTTCGGTGTGCCGCTGCCAGAGCGTGAGGATGCCCCGCGGGCCTTGCTTGCCGTCCACCCGCCGGTAGACGTCCTTGGCGTCACGGAAGCAGGCCAGGCCGGCCATCAGGCCGTTGCCGGCCGGGTGGTGGTCGGACCAGGCGCACGCGATGCACGCCCTCAGCCGTGCTCCCCGCGGCAGCCGGTGCTGGAGGCCGTGCGGGGCGGCCTCGAAGTCGCTGTGACCTTCCCCGGTGCGGTACTCCTGCCCGTCCAGACGCAGGACGGTGGTCAGGACCTCCTTGTCCAGGCCGCGCCCGGGGCCTGCCGGGTCGCCGAGCCGCAGGGCGCAGCACAGCGCGCCCGTCCGTACGCCCCCGCCCTCGACGGGGAGCGGCAGCTCCCACTCCAGCAGGCAGGAGCACAGCGCTCCGTCGAAGAAGGCGAACATCGCCGCGGGCGACTCCCCGCCCAGCGCGCCGAGATCGTCCATCGTGTCGCCTTCGAAGCGGACGCCCCTGATCGTGGCGCGGATCAGCTCCCGGCCGTCGGACTCGAAGACGACCGTCTGTGAGCCGTGCCGGTCGGTGTAGCGGCCGGGCCACCGCTGTGAGCCCGCCATGCCGTCATGCCGGGTTCTGGCTGGCCAGCGCCGCGGACAGCTCCACCGCCACCTGCTGGAGCACCGGCACGATCCGCCGCGTCGCCGTCTCCGTGACCCGGCCCGCCGGGCCCGAGATCGAAATGGCCGCCGCGGTGGGGGAGTCGGGCACCGGGACCGCGAGGCAGCGGACGCCGATCTCCTGCTCGTTGTCGTCGACCGCGTACCCCTGGCGGCGCACGTCCTCCAGCGCCGCGAGGAAGCCCTCCGGCGTGGTGATCGTCTTCTCCGTCGCGGCGGGCATGCCGGTGCGGGCGAGCAGGGCGCGCACCTCGCTGTCCGGAGTGTGGGCGAGCAGGGCCTTGCCGACGCCCGTGGAGTGCGGCAGGACCCGCCGTCCGACCTCGGTGAACATGCGCATCGAGTGCTTGGACGGCACCTGCGCCACGTAGACGATCTCGTCCCCGTCCAGCAGCGCCATGTTCGCCGTCTCACCGGTCTCCTCGACCAGGCGGGCGAGGTAGGGACGCGCCCAGGTGCCGAGGAGGCGGGAGGCCGACTCGCCGAGCCGGATCAGGCGCGGGCCGAGCGCATAGCGGCGGTTGGGCTGCTGGCGGACGTATCCGCAGACCACGAGGGTGCGCATCAGGCGGTGGATGGTCGGCAGCGGCAGCCCGCTGCTGGCGGAGAGCTCGCTCAGCCCCACCTCGCCGCCCGCGTCCGCCATCCGCTCCAGCAGATCGAAGGCGCGCTCCAGGGACTGGACCCCGCCGGTGGCGGACTTCGCGGAGTCGGTGGTGCTGGCGTCGGACGTCGGCACGGCGCGTTCCTTTCGGGACTGGCGGGAGAGCAGAAGCCTACCCGCCGGTCGGTTGACTCCCCGCTGGTGCGTAGCTACGTTCTGCTCGCCGGAATTCTCCTTCCACTTTGTGGAAAGGTCCAGAGTGCGCGCCTCTGTGGCCCGGTGCGGCGGTGTGCCCTTGACGGCACGGGGGCGGGAGTGAAGACTCCTTCAACAGAACGTTGAATTCCGTTACGTGGAAGTAAATCCCGTTTCCTGGACGTAACGGAAGCAGACGGCGGCAGAGCAGAACGAAAGGGGCCCGGGTGTCCGGCGTAGAAGACGTGGAACTGGTGCTGCGCTCGACGCGCGTCATCACCCCGGACGGGACGCGCGCCGCCTCGGTCGCGGTCGCCGCCGGGACGATCACCGCCGTCCTCCCGTACGACGCGCCCGTACCGCGCGGCGCCCGCCTGGAGGACCTCGGCGACGACGTCCTGCTGCCCGGCCTGGTCGACACCCACGTGCACGTCAACGACCCCGGCCGCACCGAGTGGGAGGGCTTTTGGACCGCCACCCGCGCCGCGGCCGCCGGCGGCATCACCACCCTCGTCGACATGCCGCTCAACTCCCTCCCCCCGACCACGACGGTCGGCCATCTGCGGACGAAGCAGGACGTCGCCGCAGGCAAGGCGCACATCGACGTCGGCTTCTGGGGCGGCGCCCTGCCCGACAACGTCCAGGACCTGCGCCCGTTGCACGAGGCCGGCGTCTTCGGCTTCAAGGCGTTCCTGTCGCCGTCGGGGGTGGACGAGTTCCCGCACCTCGACCAGGACGGACTCGCCCGGTCCCTCGCGGAGATCGCCTCCTTCGGCGGTCTGCTGATCGTGCACGCCGAGGACCCGCACCACCTCGACGCCGCTCCGCAAGCCGGTGGCCCGAGGTACGCCGACTTCCTGGCCTCCCGCCCGCGTGACGCGGAGGACACCGCGATCGCTCAGCTCATCGCCCAGGCCAGGCGCCTCGACGCGCGCGTGCATGTGCTGCACCTGTCCTCGTCGGACGCGCTGCCGCTGATCGCGGACGCCAAGGCGGAAGGCGTCCGCGTCACCGTCGAGACCTGCCCGCACTACCTCACCCTCACCGCCGAGGAGGTCCCGGACGGCGCCAGCGAGTTCAAGTGCTGCCCGCCCATCCGCGAGTTGGCCAACCAGGACCTGCTGTGGCAGGCGCTGACGGACGGCACGATCGACTGTGTGGTCACCGACCACTCGCCGTCGACGGCGGACCTGAAGACGGACGACTTCGCGACCGCCTGGGGCGGCATCTCCGGGCTCCAGCTCAGCCTGGCCGCCGTATGGACTCAGGCCCGCGGGCGCGGGCACGGCCTGGAGGACGTGGTGCGCTGGATGTCGTCGCGCACGGCGCGTCTGGTCGGGCTGGACGGACGCAAGGGCGCCATCGCGGCCGGCCACGACGCCGACTTCGCGGTCCTCGCACCCGACGAGACGTTCACCGTGGACCCGGCGGCCCTCCAGCACCGCAACCGCGTCACGGCGTACGCCGGCAAGACCCTGTACGGCGTCGTGAAGTCCACCTGGCTGCGCGGCGAACGCATCGTCGTGAACGGCGAGTTCACCGACCCGAAGGGCCGGCTGCTCACCCGTACCCCCTGATCCGCGTGACCGCAGCCGCACCCCCGCAGCGGCCGACCCCGAAAGGCACACCTCGTGACGGCGATCCCAGGCTTCACCGGCGACGCGCACCCCTATGGAGGCGGTGACCCGTACGCGGACTACCGCACCGCCGCCTTCCCGTTCACCCAGTACGCCGACCTCGCCGACCGCCGGCTCGGTGCCGGAGTCATCGCCGCCAACGACGAGTTCTTCGCCCAGCGGGAGAACCTGCTGCTGCCCGGGCCCGCCGCGTTCGACCCCGAGCACTTCGGGCACAAGGGCAAGATCATGGACGGCTGGGAGACCCGCCGCCGGCGGGGAGCCTCCGCCGACCACCCGTGGCCCGCGGCCGACGACCACGACTGGGCCCTGGTCCGCCTCGGCGCCCCGGGCGTGATCCGCGGCATCGTCGTCGACACGGCCCACTTCCGCGGCAACTACCCGCAGGCGGTGTCCGTCGAGGGGACCTCGGTCCCGGGCTCCCCGTCGCCGGAAGAGCTGCTGTCCGGTGACGTGAAGTGGACGACGCTCGTCCCGCGTACGGCGGTGGGCGGCCACGCGGCGAACGGCTTCGCGGTGTCGGCCGAACAGCGCTTCACGCACCTGCGCGTCAACCAGCACCCCGACGGCGGCATCGCGCGCCTGCGCGTGTACGGCGAGGTCCTGCCCGACCCGGCATGGCTGGCCGCCCTCGGCACCTTCGACGTGGTGGCCCTGGCAAACGGCGGCCAGGTCGAGGACGCCTCCGACCTCTTCTACGCCCCGGCCGCCAACACCATCCAGCCGGGCCGCTCTCGCAAGATGGACGACGGCTGGGAGACCCGGCGCCGGCGCGACCGGGGCCACGACTGGATCCGCTACCGCCTGGTCGCCCAGTCCCGGATCCGCGCGATCGAGATCGACACGGCGTACCTGAAGGGCAACAGCGCGGGGTGGGCGTCGGTGTCCGTGCGGGACGGAGCGGACGGCGCGTGGACGGAGATCCTCCCGCGCACCCGCCTCCAGCCCGACACCGACCACCGCTTCGTCCTCGCGACGCCGGCCGTCGGCACGCACGCGCGCGTGGACATCTATCCCGACGGCGGCATCTCCCGCCTGCGGTTGTTCGGCTCCCTGACGGAAACCGGCGCCGCGGCGCTGGCGGCGCGCCATCAGGAACTGGGGGGCTGACTCCAGCCCGTCCGGCGACGGAGGACGAGGCCCCTTCAGGGCCGGAGCGGGGCGTCCGGGGCCCAGCCGCCGGGACCGGACGGGCAGGGGCGGCGGGGCGAGAACCCGCCGCCTCCCCGCATCACGCCGCGTGCCCCCCGTCCACCGAGAACTCCGCGCCCGTGACGTAGTCCGCCCCCGCCAGGTGGGCGACCACGGACGCCACCTCCTCCGCGCTGCCGAAACGCCCCAGCGCCGTCATCGCCGCCTGCCCCGCCGCGTACGGCCCGTCCGCCGGGTTCATGTCCGTGTCGATCGGCCCGGGATGCACGATGTTCGCCGTGATCCCCCGCGCCCCCAACTCCCTGGCCAGCGCCTTGGTCAAGCCGACCAGCGCGGACTTGCTCATGGCGTACAGCGTCCCCCCGGGCCCCGGCACCCGCTGCGTCATGCACGTCCCGACGGTGATGATCCGGCCCCCCGCCGTCATGCGCGAGGCGGCCGCCTGGGACGCGAGGAACACCCCGCGCACGTTCACGGCGAGCACCCGGTCCACGTCGTCGACCGACAGGCTCTCCAGGGGACCGAGCAGCCCGATCCCCACGTTGTTCACCAGGATGTCCAGCCGGCCCCCGAGAGCCTCCGCCGTCCGCGTCACCGCCCCGCCCGCCTCCTTTGCGTCCGCGGAGTCCGCGCGCAGGGCCACCGCCCGCCGGTCCAGCGCCTCGACGGCCCGGACGACGTCCTGCGCCGCCTCCTTGCCGTGCACGTAGGTGAGGGCCACGTCCGCGCCCTCCCGGGCCAGCCGCAGGGCCGTCGCCGCGCCGATGCCCCGGCTGCCGCCGGTCACCAGGGCGACGGTGCCGCGCAGAGGTCCGTCGGGCGTCGTCAGGGATCCCCGCGCCGTGGTCACAGGGTTCGTGGTCACAGGGTTCATTGTCATGCGGTTCGTTGTCATGGGTTCATCCCAGCCGCCCCCGGCCCGGAGCGCTGGCGGCGAACGGACACCGAGATCACCCCGCCGGGGGCGTGCTCCGCGACGGGACGCGCGCCGCACACCGGATGACATTCCCGGCCGCCGGCCGATGAGTTGCGGGTACCGGCGCGGTCTGCCCTGATGAAAACAGATCCCGCTCCGTAAGGAAGGCACCCCATGGGCAAGCTCGTCTCCACCCTCTTCGTCACGCTCGACGGCGTCTACCAGGCCCCAGGCGGTCCTCAGGAGGACCCCAGCGGCGGCTTCGACCAGGGCGGCTGGAGCGTCCCGTACGGCGACGAGGACTTCGGCCGGTTCATCGACGAGGTCTTCGGCGGCGTCGGCGCCTTCCTCCTGGGCCGCCGTACGTACGACATCTTCGCCTCCTACTGGCCGAAGATGACCGACCCGGCCGACCCCGTCGCCTCGAAGCTGAACGCCGCGCCGAAGTACGTCGTCTCCGGCACCCTCACCGCCCCCGACTGGGCCGGCACCACCGTGATCGGCGGAGACCTGGCCAAGGAGGTCACCGCCCTCAAGGAGCGCACCGACGGCGAACTCCAGCTGCACGGCAGCGGGGCCCTGGTCCGGTCGCTGCTCGCTCTCGACCTGGTCGACACCCTCCATCTGCTGACGTTCCCGGTCGTGCTGGGCGCCGGCCGCCGCCTGTTCACGGAGGGGGCCGTACCGACCGCGTTCCGGCACACCGGCGGGCGGGTCACCGGAGCGGGCGTCTCCATCCAGTCGTACGACCTGGCCGGCCGGCCGGAGTACGGCTCCTACTGAGCGCGGCCCGCTCGGAGCCCCGGCGGGCCGAGGCCGGGAAGCGGTTCCGGCCCCCGTGCACGCCCCGGGAGGCCGGACGGCTGTGGCGGGTCACAGGGGCATCGGGTCGACGTCGCAGTTCGCGGGCAGACCGGCCTGCGCGGTCGCGATGGCGGGGTGATCGGGACCGAGGACCCGTTCGTAGCGTGTCAGAGTGTCCTCGTACAGCGCGTCCGCCTCGTCCACCCGCCCCAGCAGCCGGAGTCCGAGCACCAGGTTCACGGCGGTGGCGAGAGCCGCGGGATGGTCCTCGCCGAGCCGGCGGCGGCCCTGCTCCCGGGTCCGCGAGCTCAGCTCGACGGAGGCCCGGATCTCACCCGACTCGTACAGATCGGCGGCGAGGTTGTTCGCACAGGCGAGCGTGTTCGGATGCTCGGGGCCCAGCTTCTCCGTGAGGGCGCTGAAGATCCGGTCGTTCAGGCGGCGCGACTCGTCGACCCGGCCGAGCACCCTGAGGCAGACCGCGTGGTTGATGCGGGCGCCGAGGGTGTGCGGATGGTCCGGTCCGTACAGCCGCGCGTAGCCCTCGCTCCCGCGCTCGCTCAGCTCCAGCGCTTGCCAGTGGTCCCCGTCGTAGCGCAGGTCTATGGAGCACGTGAGCAGGGCTCCGAGCGTCTCGGGGTAGTTGTCGCCGTAGCGATTCCGGTACAACTCCAGCGCGTTGCGGGACAGTTCCAGTGCGCGCGCGTGCCGGCCCATGCGGCGTTCGGCCTGCGCCAGGCCCTGCCGGCTGCCTATGGTGCTGGGGTTGGTCGCGCCGAAGTGGTACTCGTAGCGGCGTGAGGCGTCCTGCTGCTGCCGGTAGGCCTCGATGTACTTGCCCGCCTGCCGCAGGTCCATGGCGATGCCGGCCAGTGTGTGCAGCGTGGACAGCGCGTTCTCGCCGAGTTCCTCGACCTTGCGGCGATGGGTGTCCTGATCCAGCTCCAGCGCCGCGCGGAAGTCCCCGGTGAGCCGCAGGTTGAGCGCGACGCGGTGAGCGAAGATCAGTGTGGCCACGTCACTGGGGCCGAAGAGGCGTCGGCTCGCCTCGAAGGCCTGCCGGTCGAGCTCCGAGGCCCCGGCGAAGTCACCGCGCATGCGCAGGTCCCAGGCGAGCATCGAGGTGATGTCCAACGTCGTCTCGTGCTCGGTGCCCATGGTCTCGGTCATGCCCGCACGGGTGCGCTGGTCCAGTTCGTACGCCAGGTGGTGGTGTCCCAGGGCGCGCAGGGTGTCTCCGTAGAGCTTGGCCGCTCGCAGCGCGTGCTCGTCGTGGTCGCCGTCGGCGTCCTTCCACGTCTCGTACGCGTCCCGCGCCAGATCCCGGGAGCCCTCGTAGTCGCCCCAGTAGAACATGTACTCGATCTCGTTCAGCACCAGCTGCCGCACCCATCGGTCGTGCGACATCACCGCCTTGCTGCTCAGCACATGGGGCAGCAACTCGCCGTACTGCTGCCACTGTTGCGGCGAGGACGGGTCCACCGGATCGCCGTGGGCCAGCAGCCGGTGCGCGGCGCCGCGCATCTGCTCCTTGAGCTCGTCGGGCATCTGGTTGATCAGTACGCGCTGGACCAGCCGGTGCAACTGGATGGTGTTGGTGATGTAGTTGATCCGTGCCAGCGCATAGCGGTTGACGTCGCGGATCGCACGCCCCAGGCGAATCGGGTCACTGAGAGCGAGTGCGAGTTCGGGCGGCACCGGAGCGTCACGGATCGCGGTGATGAGCCGTCGGGAGATCGGCTCCGGAGCGAAGAAGGCGCACACCTGGAGCAGTTGGAGCGCGGCGGGATGGTCCCGCTGGAGGCGCTCCAGGGACAGATTCCAGGCGGCGGCGACGGACAGCGGGTAGTCCGGCGGCGGATCGCTGGCCATCAGCTCGAAGGCGTGCTGCTCGAACAGCCGCAGGTACTCGTCCGCGGGCATACCGGTCTCGGCGAGCCACACGGCCGCCTGCTCGACGCCGAGCGGAAGGTCGCCGAGTGTCTCCGCGAGCTGGTCCGCGGTGGCGTCGTCGAGGTTCGGCGCGCGCAACTGGAGCAGCTGGCGGCTCTCCGCCCGAGTGAACACGTCGACCTGCAACGGCCGTGCCGCGGCGGCCCACTGGGCATTGCGGGACGTCACCAGGATGCGGCCCGGCCCATTGGTCGGGAAGAAGTCCCGGACGCTGTCGGGTGTCTCCGCGTTGTCGAAGACCAGGAGCCAGCTCTTGTCCGGCTCGCCGACGCGGAGCGCCTCGATGACGGCCGGCACCGCGGTGCCCGCCTCACCACTGCCGACGTCGAGACCGAGGCGTCCGGCCAGTTCCACCAGGGATTGGCGGATCTGCTGCGGCTGCTCGGCCGGGATCCACCAGACGACCTGGTATTCGTGCATGTGGCGATAGACGTACTCCACCGCGAGCTGCGACTTTCCCACGCCTCCCATGCCCTGGAGGGCCTCGGGAATGACGGCTGTGGTGCCTTCCTGCAGACGCTGGTGCAACTCTTCGAGAAGTTGCCCCCGCCCGGTGAAGGCACGGTTGCGCGGGGGTACGTCCCCCCAGACCGGTGGTGGTTTGCGGGCCTTCTCGCCCTGCTGCGCAGCGGATACGGCCTGCGGGTCGCCCACGGACACGTCCCCTCCCGTCCCAGGTCTTCTCACCACGTGTTCGCTCCCGCCGGCGGAGGGGGAGAGCGCGTGGTCGAGTCGTTCCCGTACCGCCGGGGGGCGCGCACCCGAAGCGGCGCTGTCGTGGGACAGCCGCGCCGTGAGCGCGGCCGCTGCGAGACCGTAGCGGCCGCCGAGGGCGACGAGGGCGGGAAGGACGGGCACGAGCCACGGCCGGATCCGCTCCACAGGCAGATCGGGGACACCGCCCGGGTCCCGTACGACGGCCCGCACCTGACGCAGTGCGGTGCTCAGCGGGCCGTGCGTCGCCCCTGCCAGATACGCGAAGGCAGTCTCCATGACCAGCGCCGTCTCGTCCCGTGTCCCCTCGGCCAGCAGTTCCTGACGCAGGCCGTCCACGAACTCCAGATCGAGGCGCGCGGGATCCGGTGAGCCGGCCTCCGGGACCGTGCGCCGCAGCAGCCCGCTCAGCAGCAGCTCCGCCACATGCCAGGTACGGGCCTCGGGGAGCAGCCTTCGCCGCAGGGCATCGAGGACGCCCAGGTTCAGCGGAGCGGCGGCGCACAGCCGTGCCAGGTGATAGGCGGTGGGACTGAGCTGCGCCCGGATGCGGCGCACCAGCTCCGTCGGTGTGGGCGGCGGGCCGGGGGCGGGCCGCCGCCGCGCGGCCGTGGGCGCCGCGGACGCGGCGATGATCCGCACCTCGTAGGCCGTCGGTTCGTCGTGACTGACGAAACGCGCCCACCGGTTGAGGGCCTGGGGGGTCAGTTCCAGCACCGGGACCGGCATGGCGCCCCGGCCGGCGGCGCCGGAGTCCCGCTGCCAGGCGGGAGCGAAGTCGTCCGGTCGCCACGTCCAGCGGCGGTTCGCGGTGATCGGACCGGGACTCGTCAGGAGCGCCGTGTACGGAGGGCTGGGACCGCGCGGCCACAGGTGCTCCGGCAGGACGTTCACCACGGCGACCGGTGCGGTGTCCGCCCAGCGGGCGATCCGGTGCTGGGCGCTCCCGTCGGCCCACCGGTCCGCGTGCAGGTCGGTGAGTACCAGGACGACGTGCCGGCCGGGGGCGTCGGCCAGGTGGGGCGCCCCGTCGTGGCCGACGCCCGGTTCCGCCGCGACCGGCCAGGGGAACACCCGGACGTCACGGAAGACCCCGGAACCCGCCAGCACCCTCGCGAACCGCTGCGCTGTGGAGGACCACAGGGCCATGGAGTGGCCCGCCTCCACCACGAGCGACACCATCAGCCGCCGCCGTCCGGACAGCTGACCACGACCCGGGCGTGGCGCGGCCCGGCCGTACCCCGCCTCCGTGGCGCGCTGCCGCGGCCGCCTGGCCGGCCCGGCGGCCGACGGGTGCCCGAGCGGACGGAACGTCGTCCACCAGGAACCGAACCCGTCGGACGGGAAGGCGCCCGTGGCGTGGCCAGGCGTCACCCCGGAGGTTCCCGGACCGGGGGCCCCGCCTTCCCGCGGTGGCCCGTCGGTGCTGTCACGGGGTGCGGTGACGCCCCGCTCGCGCTGAGCGGCCAGCCACAGCGCCTCGCCGGCCTCCCACCAGGCGGGTTCGGCGCGTGCCGGGTCGCCGGAGCCGGTACGCGACGGGGTGCCGTCCTGGCTCCGGCCGTGGGAGAAGGGCGGAACGGTCATCCGGGACCTGTTTCGTCCAGACGCCGCCACAGGGCGTGCAGCAGGCGGTCCCAGGAGGCCTTGTCGGGGCCGGACGAAGTCGTCCGCAGGTACTCCGCGTCGAGCAGCTGGTCCGAGGCGAGGGTGCCGCCCGCCAGGGAACGGGTCAGGAAGTCCCGGATCATCGCCACCCGCTCCGCCCCGTCGCCCGTCGCGAACCGGGCTGCCAGCACGTCGGCGAGCCGCCCGGCGTCCGGCGGAGGAAGCTGGAGACAGAGGCACTGGCGGAGCAGCTCGGGAGGCAGCAGCCGCTCCCCGGTGCGGGTGATGACGACGAACGGGAAGGCGCGGCACCGGATCGTCCCGTGACGGACGGCGACCGTGCCGGCCGGGTCGTCGGTGTGGACGACGACGTCCGGTGTCCGCGAGCGCACCCGGGACAGCTCGGGTACGCGGAACTCTCCGTCGGCGAGGATGCCCGTGAGGCCGTCGACGAGGTCCAGGTCCGCTTTGTCGATGTCCTCGATCAGCAGGACGCGCGGTGCCGCACGGGGAATCAGCGCCGTGCCCAGCGGGCCCAGCCGGAAGAACTCACCGAGGTCCGCGGCGCCGCTCCGGTCAAGGGGGCGGTCCCCGCCGGCCGGGTCGTGGGACGGTCCGCGCACGACGGCGTCCTGTAAGCGCCCGATGGCGTCGTACTCGTACAGGCCCTCCGCGAGCGTCGAACTGTGGGTGATCCGCCAGCGCAGCACCCGGCCGAGCCCCAGTTCGCGGCCGACGCGGTGGGCCAGGCCCGACTTTCCGCTGCCCAGGGGTCCTGTCACGATGAGGGGGCGCCTCAGGAACAGCGCGGCGTTCACCATGGCGACCTCCTGGTCGGACACCGCCCGGGACGACGCCTCGCCCGCTCCCGACAGCCGGAGCGTCATGGCCTCGTCGTCCGGAGGGGGGCCGGGCACCACCGGGCCGCCGTCGAAGTCGCGCCATGGGGGCGGCGGCGGGAGGCGCTCTGCGAGCGGGACGGCCGGGACCGGACCCGCCGAGCCGCGGTAGATCCACCACGCGTCGTGCCCGCTCACGGTCTCCGGTGCCGACGCGCCCTGAGCGCCGCGGTTTTCCTCCCCGTCCTTTCCGCTCGCAGTCCCCTCCTCACCCGGCGCGCAGGCGGCCGGCCGTGATCTCGGTTGTGCCGATCACCTCTCGACATCAGGTTTCACCAGCGTGTCAGTCGTAGGCGAAAAGATCGGTTCCGGGAATTCCGGGAGTCGACTCGGATCATCCCACAGCACCGCGATCCCGGCTCCGGTGTCGCCCTCGGGAAACTCATCGTCCTTCATCGGCAGCGTGGTTCGCAGGCGGACCATGTGTTTGAGCAGTTCACTCAGCGGATATTGCAGCGCGGTCTCCACGGCATAGTGCACCCGCTCCGCCAACGGGCCGGAATGGCTCCACACGAGCACGGGCAGACCGGCGTGCAGACCCATGAGTAATTCCTCCTTTCCCTGGAGCTGGTCCGGCGGAGCGCCGAGGGCCATCAGGACGACACCCGGATTTCTCTTGAGGCGCAGGTAGAGTTGATGGTTCTCCGCCGTGTCCGGGCCTCCGCACCGGTGTGCGCGTGCCTCTCCCGCGCGCGCCGTCAGCACGTCCCAGCGCTCGTTCCAGACGCGGTGCAGTTGCAGTGTCTCGATGCGTTCCAGGCTGCGGACGACCACCGTGTAGTCCTGCCAGAACGGCGGACCGCCATGCTCGCTCGCCCACAGCCGCCGGTCTCCCAGCGCCCCGATCCGGGACCACTCCTCGACCGGCTCGTTCAGCAGGGACAGCGGGAGGATGAACTCCAGCACGATGCCGCCGCGATGGGTGTGCAGCCGGGCCTCCTCGCGGTCCACGAGGGCGGCGACGTGACGGCGCACCTGGGCGCGCGGCACCGAGGTGTCGTCACGCCGGCGCGGCTCCCACGCCTTGCCGGTGTTGGTCCAGCAGGTGATGTCCACGCGATCCGGTGAACTGACCGAAGGGGACAGCCGGATCATCAGATACGCGGAGTGTGTGCCGTTCGCCGCCTGCGGTCCCGTGTCGGCGTGCGGAGGTCCCGCCCTTCGCCGGGCCGTCGCCGGGTCCTCGCCGCCGCCCCAGGTCTGCCGGCCGGCCCAGGTACGGATCGGCTCACCGCGTTCCGGCGGCAGGGTCGCGGCCAACTCCTGGAGGAAGCGCGCCGACCGCGGCGTCCCGTCCGTCGGCCGGTTGGTGTGCGTCAGCAGTTGATAGGCGTCCCAGGCGGTGTGGCAGCCCCCGGGCAGCGGGCCGAAGTGGGCGCCCGCCGCGGCGCCGTAGAGGTCGGCGAGGGCGGGCGCGGTGATGCGGTCCAGACCGCCGAGAAGGGCGCGCAGTTCGAGCTCGGCCGCGTGGTCGGAGACGGGAAGTGCGACCGAGTGGGCCAACGACGCGGCATGCCGCGACGGCAGGTCGTAATCGGCCAGATATTGCACGGCCTCGGTCAGGCATTGCCATCCACTGGGAACACATCCGAAGGCCCGTACCATCGATACGACATGGATCTTCTTTTCGTCGGACTCCTTTACGGAGACCCGGGCCTGGAGCCGCTCCATGCCCTCCAGGACGCAGAGCCTGCGATTGTCGAGGTCATTGAGGACGGACACCTTCATCAACGCGTCCACGAGACGTACGGCGGATTCCGGATCCGAAACCACACGCGGCACGCTGTCAGCCATCGTCACCCAGCCGATGCGGCCAGATCCGCCTGGCCAGTCGTGTGAAGCGCTCCATGGCGACGGTCTCCCCCTCCATGCCCCGGACTGCGGTGACCAGGGCCGTCGGCCCCTCCTCGAATTCGTCGCATCGGCGTACGACGTAGAGGAGTTGGATCCTCGGCCGATTCTGCCGTGGGACTCCCCAGGCGATCTTTCCGGGCAGGACGGACAAGAGGGAGATCCCCCCGTCCGACGCAACCGATTCGATGGTCAGCAGGCATTCCACGAGTAACCAGAGATCGCCGTGGAGTGTCCGTTGACGGCTTCCCTCCTGTTCCGTAAGGGAATTCCCGGTCAGGAGATTTCCAAAACGGGTCCCGGTCAGGACGTCGAGCGGGATCATCCAGGCCACCCGGGTCGAATCGGCCTCCGGGGTGTCGAGGACGGAGGCGACCACCCCGATCACCGAGCCACGCTCCGTGTCGTACACACCCGCACCGCTGAAACCTCGTCCGACACGGGCTCCGGTGACGTTCGATCCGTCGAGCTGGCGCCACTGGGGATGTGTTCCGCCGGCGCCGACGACCCGGGCCTGCGCCCACAGCCCGTGGGCGACCCTGCCGGGATGGCCGAACACCGACACGGTGAACCCGGTGCGGGAACCGCACCTGCCGACCGGTGCCGGGACAGTGCCCACGCCGACCGGGTGCTCCAGCAGCAGCACCGCCAAGTCCCCCGCGGGCGGGGAGCGCAGCCAGCCGCCCTCGGCGACCTGCGCGCGCACCGGCGCGTCCCTTCCGGCGCCGGAGGCGGGAAAGTCCACCAGGACCGCACCCCGGGGGGCCTCGTCCGTCCGGGGCAGGCGCAGAGCGGCCTCCACGACGTGCGCACAGGTCAGTACGGTCCGCTCGTCCAGCAGCACCCCGGCCCCGGCCACCCCCGTCCCGCGAAGGCCGAGCACGCGGGCCCGCCAGGAGTCGGCGCCCCGCGCCTCGAAAACAGCGGCGTCCCCTGGTCCCACGGGTCTCCCTCCTGCCTCCGAGAGGTGCGCGGCGTCACGCGCCCGCGGGGGAAAAGGGTAGACCGGACGCCAGGTGTTTGGGTACGGGCCGATGAGTCGCGCTCACCTGACCCGGCTCACCCAACGGCCCTTGGGCAACGGGGAGTTACGGCACCTGGGGTGACGTCCGGGCGGCGTGTACGGCCGGTGTCCGGCCGATCCAGTCGCTCACGGCACGGGGGTCGGGCGCCTCGCCGCACCGCCGGCGAAGCGTGAGGTACACCGCGCGGACGACTTCCGGGCGCCGCAGCAACGCCTGTGCGGCCGCGGGTTCGTCGCTCGCGGAGAGAGCGAACCCCAGCCCCGCCCATGCGGACGGCGACCGGGGGTCGTCGGTGAGGAGGCCGAGGTAGCCCTCGGCGGCCCGCCCCGCGTCGCCGCCCAGCAGCGCGACGTCGGCGGCGGTCAGGGCGGGACTCCGCGCGGCGGCGTACCCGTCGCTCTGCGCGTGCGCGGCCAGGCTGCCGGCACCGTCGAGCAGCGCACGCCGCAGTTCACCCCGCGGGTCGGGTGCGCCGAAACGCGGATCGGGACGCAGATCGGAACGGACGTCGGGGAGCGTCGCCGGATCGGCGCCGCGCAGCCACGCGTCGGCCAGCCTCCGGACGCCGTCGGCGTCGGGCCTCATGTGCCTGGCCCGCCAGACCGCTCTCAGGTCGGCGCTCTCCTCCCGCGCGAGGACCCCCGCTCGCGCCGGGACCGGCTCCCGCGCCCAGACCGCCACGTCCTCGGCCATGGCCGTCACGAACCGCCGTCCGGGGACGGTCAGTCCGGGACATGAGCGCAGCGTCTCCAGCGCTTCGGCGACGGCCGCGCACCACAGGGCGAACTCGAAGTGGGCGAGATCGGCGGCGGCGCCGGTCAGCGCACGGCGTTCGACACGCCAGAAGTCCGCGACGCCCGCGAAGGCATAGGCTCCGTGCAGAAGTCCGGCCGGTGGCCGGGGATCGCCTCGCCACGGCGCGTAGAGCAGCGGCGGTTCACGCCCCGGTACGGGGTCCTCGCACAGCGGCAGTTGGTGCATCAAGCCGTTGAGCGCGGAATGCCGGGCCTCGTGCACCAGCGTCGCCGCGAAGTCGGGGACCTCCTCGTGCAGCGACATCAACGCGCTCCCGAACGCCTCGTTGTACGAGGCGCTCATCGGGCGGTACCGAGGCGCGCGCGGCAGAGGCACCAGGACGCGCAACGCGGTGGCCCTCAACTCCGCCGCATACGGGTGCCTGCGCACCAGCGACTCGTCCGCCGCACGCAACAACAGCGCCCAGCGGTCCGCCTCCTCCTGGGCGAGGGGTGCGGGGGAGGACTGCGGACTGTCGCGGAAGTCCCGGTACGGATCGCTGTCATCCAGAACCAGCGCGCGCTCCGGCGCGTCCCCGTGCCCCGCGACCCGGCGCAACGGCCGCCACACGCCGTCGGGCAGGCTCAGGTCGGCGGGCAGAGTGAACTGCCGGCCGGACACGGTCAGGAGCGGTGGCTCGCGGTGGCCGGAAGCCACCCGCAGAACGGCGACCTCCTGCCGTGCGGTGCCGTGGCCCTCGGGACGGGGGAGCGTGACCCTCCCCAACGTCGGCAGCGGCACGCCGCCGCCGAGGACCGGCAGGTCGATCGTGCTCGGCAGGGACGCGCGCAACGCCGCGGAAGCGGCCAGCGCGTGCAGGTAGCCCAGTTCCCGCCACAGCGGAGGAACGCCTTCCCGCGCGGTGCCGTCCGGCCGGTCCCCGGCGCGCAGCCGCTCCAGCGTCCGCACCGCCCACACGCCCAGGCCGGGGTGGTCGAGGAGGTCGGCCACCACATCCGGCCTGACGTGTTCGCTGCGCACGAGGAGGTCCAGGGCGGTCGCGACGGGGGACAGCGGTGAGGCCGAGTCCGCCGGTGCTTCCTGAGCGGCTTCCACCACGGCGCGCAGCATCAGCATCCGGCGCCCCCGTTCCACGGCGCGAACACGCTGTGCGGTGGCGGGCGGCATGCGCCCCTCGGCCAACTCGTCGAGATCCGACGACGGTGTGCGGTGCCTGACCAGGACGGTGTCGGCGTCGGAGGCGGACCCGGGCATCGGTCAGTCCTGGGGCCGGGGGGCGCCGCAGTCGACGGCGAGGTGAGGGCTCCCGGCGCCTCCACTGGCGCTCTGCGCCGCGGCTTTCTCGCCGAGGTGCCGTACCAGGGTGGACAACGCCTCACGCACCACGGGGCCGTGAAGGGTCATCACCTCCTGAAGTCCGCAGCGGCTGAGATCGACGAGGTCGGTCTCGAACTCGGTCGCAGACGTCGTCACGTTGTGGTTCTCCCTTGTCGCTGTGCTGAGGCCGGTCCGCCCCGTCTTCGCCAGTACCGGCTCGGGCGGAGGTCAGGAGGGCGCGCCGACCGGCCCCGGTTGCAGGCTTCTACCGCGGATCGCCGGGCCCATGACGGATTTCCGGACATCCCGTGCCGCGACGTTACCGCATCGGTTACGGTGCCGAGCGCTGCACATGAGCCCGGCCGCACGGGGGACAGCACGGGGGACAGAGGGGGAGACGTGGGCGCACTGCTTCGCTTCGAGCTGGAGGAAGGCGGGTCCGTCGTAGCGGTGATGGACGACGGGCAAGGGGGTGTCGTGGACGCCTCCGGGGCGTCCGAGATGGTCGCCCGCGCCACGGCCTCCTTCGAGTCCGCCCTGGAAGGGGTGCGCCGGGCCGCCGCCGCGGCGCTGTCCAGGATGCGTGATCTGCCACAGCCCCCGGACGAGGTGTCGATCGAGTTCGGGATCCAGCTCGACGCCGAAGTGGGCGCCGTGCTCGCCCGCACCGGGGCGCAGGGGCATCTGCAGGTTCATCTGACCTGGCGTCGGGAGGAGGGCGAAGGGAGTTGACGGACCGTCTTGCCGCCCCTGCCGACCGCCAAGGTTAACTCCCCGAAAACTCATCGGACGGGACGGGAAAATCCTCGAGGTTGTCATTGACATGCCATCGTCTACGCGCGTCATCATGAGTGCATGAGATTCCCCCCACGCGCCGCCCGGATCGGCGCCGCAGCCGCGCTCCTGTCCGCCGTCCTCGTCGGCGGCACCGTCTCCGCCACCTCGGCGAACGCCGCCGCCACCGCGGTCGGCAGCATCTGTTACAGCGACCTGCCCTCCCAGGCGCACGACACCCTCGAACTGATCGAGCGGGGCGGGCCCTTCCCGTACTCCCAGGACGGGACGGTCTTCCAGAACCGGGAAGGCGTCCTGCCCGGCCAAACGACCGGCTACTACCACGAGTACACGGTCATCACGCCCGGCTCGTCCACCCGGGGTGCCCGCCGCATCGTCACCGGTGAGGAGTACCAGGAGGACTACTACACGGCCGACCACTACGCGTCCTTCGACCTGGTCGACCACGGCTGCTGAGCCGCGCGTCACCGCCGGCTCTCCGCGGCGGCGAACAGGGCGAACGCCAGCACGACCAGCGCGGCGCTCGCGTAGACCTCGTAGCCGTCGAGAAAGCCGACACGCTGCACGACACCGATGTGCCAGTCGGTGAACTCGTGCAGCAGGCCCATCCCGCCCTGCACCAGGGCGAGGAATCCGAGTAGCTCCAGCAACTGCTTCACAGGACCGACCCTCGCCCCGCGGACCCCCCGCAGACATCGGCCGCGGGGCGAGGCAGGTCCGCCGCAAGCATCGCTTCCGCCGGGGCCGGCGCGCCGAAAGTCTGCGGCGCCGCGACTTTGGTCGACGATCCCGTGCGCGCGGGAGTGGCCGGAGCCGTCTCTGCATAGATTTGTCGACCGTGAGTGGTGAGGAGAGCGCGGTCGTGCCGAAGGCCTTCGCCGGGCGGCGATGGCTGCTGCCGTCGGCCCTGCTGGCGGAGTTCGAACCCGACGCCGGCCGGCCCGGACGGCGGCCCCGGCGCACCGGACGCGACTGGATCGTCGACTTCTCCTGCTTCGGCCTGGCCGTGCTGATCGGCGTCCTCGGCGCCGACGCGGTCACCGACAACCCGCACGTCCCGCACCACCTCGCCGTCCTGGACCAGCTGCTCGGCGCCCTCGCCTGCGCCGCGGTGTGGCTGCGCCGCCGCTGGCCGGCCGGGCTGGCCGTGGCGACCCTCCCGGTGGGCGTGGTCTCCGACACCGCGGGCGGCGCCTGCATGATCGCCCTGTTCACCGTCGCCGTGCACCGGCCCTTCCGGCACGTGGCCTGGCTGGGCGGCCTGAACCTCGCGACGGTCCCCGTCTACTTCTGGCTGCGCCCCGACCCCGAGCTGCCGTACGTCGCCGCGGTCGCCCTCTTTCTGGTGCTGACCGCCGCGCTGGTCGGCTGGGGCATGCTCGTGCGCGCCAAGCGGCAGCTCATGCTGAGTCTGCGCGACCGCGCCCGGCGGGCCGAGACCGAGGCGCGGCTGCGCGCGGATCAGGCCCAGCGGCTCGCCCGCGAGGCCATCGCCCGGGAGATGCACGACGTGCTCGCGCACCGGCTGACGCTGCTGAGCGTGCACGCGGGCGCCCTGGAGTTCCGGCCGGACGCGCCCCGGCAGGAGGTCGCCAGGGCGGCCGGGGTCATCCGGGAGAGCGCGCACGAGGCCCTGCAGGACCTGCGGGAGATCATCGGTGTGCTGCGGGCGGGCGACTCCGACGACGCGGGCCGCCCGCAGCCGACGCTGGCCGCGCTGGACCTGCTGGTCGCCGAGTCCCGCGAGGCCGGCATGAAGGTCACCCTCGACAGCCGCGTCACCGACCCCGGCGCGGTCCCCGCCTCGGTCGGCCGCACCGCGTACCGCATCGCCCAGGAGGGCCTGACCAACGCCCGCAAGCACGCCCCCGGCACCGAGGTCACGGTGTCCGTCACCGGCGCTCCGGGCGAGGGCCTCACCGTGTCCGTGCGCAACCCGCCGCCCGAGGGCGAGGTCCCTCCCGTCCCCGGCTCCGGACAGGGCCTGATCGGCCTCACCGAACGCGCGACGCTGACCGGGGGCCGGCTGGAACACGGGCGGGCGGCGGACGGGGGGTTCGGGCTGCGCGCGTGGCTGCCCTGGGGATGAGACGCCACGCCCGCCAACTCCCGCCCCACAACGGCCACATCGGACCGCCCACGCGGGATTGCGCACCGTCCGATCGTGATTACGTAGGCTCCATGACTGCGATCAGAGTGCTGCTCGTCGATGACGACCCGCTGGTCAGAGCCGGCCTGTCCCTGATGATGGGCGGCGCCGAGGACATCGAGATCGTCGGTGAGGCGGCCGACGGATGCGAGGTGGAGACACTCGTCGACCGCACCCGCCCGGACGTCGTCCTGATGGACATCCGGATGCCGTCGGTGGACGGCCTGACCGCCACGGAGCGGCTGCGCGGCCGGTCCGAGGCCCCGCAGGTCGTGGTCCTGACCACCTTCCACGCCGACGAGCAGGTGCTGCGGGCCCTGCGCGCGGGCGCCGCCGGATTCGTCCTCAAGGACACCCCGCCCGCCGAGATCCTCGCCGCGGTACGCCGGGTCGCGGCCGGCGACCCCGTCCTGTCGCCCACCGTGACCCGCCAGTTGATGGCCCACGCGGCCGGCAGCGCCGCCGACACGCGCCGCACGCGCGCCCGCGCGCGGATCGCCGCTCTCAACGACCGCGAGCGAGAGGTCGCCGTCGCGGTCGGCCGGGGCCTGGCCAACGCGCAGATCGCCGCCGCGCTCTTCATGAGCGTCGCCACGGTCAAGACCCATGTCTCCCGCATCCTGGCCAAGCTCGATCTCAACAACCGCGTGCAGGTCGCCCTGCTGGCGTACGACGCGGGACTTCTGGAGGAGCTCGAGGAACTGGAGGAAGGGAAGGGGAACGGGCACTAGCCGGGGCGGCCGGGCGTTGTCGGAGCAGTGGGAGGGGGAATGCCATGGCAGAGGTGATCGACCTGGGGGAGTACGGCGACGCGTTCCGCACGGACCCGCATCCCGTGTACGCGAAGCTGCGCGCGTCCGGCCCGGTCCACCGGGTGCGACCGCCCGGGTCGTACGACGGCTGCCGGACCTGGCTCGTCGTCGGGTACGAGGAGGCGCGGGCGGCGCTCGCCGACCCCCGGCTGTCCAAGGACAGCCGCGGGATCGGAGTGACGTTCCGCGACGAGGAGCTGATCGGCAGGCATCTGCTGGGTGCCGACCCGCCCGAGCACACCCGCCTGCGCGGACTCGTCTCACGGTCCTTCACCATGCGCCGGGTGGAGGAACTGCGGCCGAGGATCCAGGAGATCACCGACGACCTGCTCGACGCGATGCTGCCGCGCGGCCGTGCCGACCTCGTGGAGTCCCTCTCCTACCCACTGCCGATCACCGTGATCTGCGAACTCCTCGGCGTGCCCGAGGTGGACCGTACGGAGTTCCGGAAGCTGTCGACGGAGGTGGTCGCCCCCACCAGCGGCCAGAGGGAGTACGACGCCGTGGTGCGGCTCGCCGAGTACCTCACCGAACTGATCGAGGACAAGCGGTGCGCCGGACCGAGCGGTGGCGACCTCCTCGGCGACCTGATCCGCACCACCGCCGAGGACGGCGACCGCCTCTCCCCGACAGAACTGCGGGGCATGGCGTTCATCCTGCTGATCGCCGGCCACGAGACGACGGTCAACCTCATCACCAACGCCGTCCACGCCCTGCTCACCCACCCCGCCCAACTCGCCGCCCTGCGCGCCGACATGAGCCTCCTCGACGGCGCGATCGAGGAGACGCTGCGCTATGAGGGCCCGGTGGAGAACGCCACCTTCCGGTACGCCGCCGAGCCCCTGGAGATCGCCGGCACACCCGTCGAGCAGGGCGACACGGTGATGATCGGCCTCACCGCGGCCGACCGCGACGGCTCCCGCTACCCGGCCCCGGACCGCTTCGACATCCGCCGGGACAACCGCGGCCATGTCGCCTTCGGCCACGGCATCCACTACTGCCTCGGCGCCCCGCTGGCCCGCCTCGAAGCCCGCACGGCGATCCGCTCCCTTGTGGAGCGGGCCCCCGGTCTCGCCCTCGCCGCCCCACCGGGCGACTGGCTCCCCGGCATGCTGATACGCGGGCTGCGCGGCCTGCCGGTGCGCTGGTAGGCCGGTGAGCGACACGAGCACCACCTCCCGGTCGCGGATGCCGTCCCCGGCGCCGGTCCCGTCGGCCTGCTCGGCGCAGCCCGGCTCGGCCCGGCCGGGGTCACACGCCCGGAATCTCCGCCAGTCCCACCGCCCGCCGCTCGCGCCGCGACACCTCGCAGGCCTCGGCGATCCGCAGGGCCTGCAAGGCCTCCCGCCCGTCGCACGGGTTGGCCAGCTGCCCCCGGACCACGTCGACGAACGCGCACAGCTCGGCCTCGTAGGCGGGGCCGAACCGCTCCAGGAACCCCGCCCACGGCTTGTCCGCGGCCGGCGGCCCGGTCGGCTCGGTGGACGCGATCGGCGTCCGCTCGTCCAGGCCCACCACGATCTGGTCCAGCTCCCCGGCCAGCTCCATCCGCACGTCGTAGCCCGCCCCGTTCAGCCGCGTCGCCGTGGCCGTGGCGAGGGTGCCGTCGTCCAGGGTGAGCAGCGCCGCGCCCGTGTCGACGTCACCCGCCGCACGGAACATCGCCGGACCGGCGTCGGACCCGGCCGCGTACACGTCGACGACCTCGCGCCCCGTCACCCAGCGCAGTATGTCGAAGTCATGGATCAGGGTGTCGCGGTAGAGCCCGCCGGACACCGGCAGGTACGCGGCCGGCGGCGGCGCCTGGTCGGACGTCAGGGCCCGCACGGTGTGCAGCCGGCCGAGCCGCCCCGCGCGCACCGCCTCGCGCGCCCCCGTGTAGCCCGTGTCGAAGCGGCGCTGGAACCCCATCTGCAGAACCGTTCCAGCCTCCTCGACCTCGCCGAGCGCCTGTAAGGTGCCCGCCAGATCGAGCGCGATGGGCTTCTCGCAGAAGACCGGCAGCCCCGAGCGTGCCGCCCGGCCGATCAGTTCGGCGTGCGCTGATGTCGACGTCGTGATCACCACGGCGTCCACGCCCCAGTGGAAGATCTCGTCGACCCCCGGTGCCGCCGTCTCGCCCAGCCGGTGGGCGAGCTCCTGGGCCCGGGCCGGGTCCGCGTCCGTGAGGATCAGGGACCCGACCTCGCGGTGCCGGCTGAGCGTGTTCGCGTGAATGGTGCCGATACGACCCGTACCGATGACTCCGATGCGCATGGGAACAAAGTGCGTGCGGAGCCGCCGCGCTGTCAATGCGCATGTCCGGACAACCGAACTACACGACTTCCCGTCAACCATCCACGGAGCTACGCTCGGGCCCGTGCCGAAACCAGAAGTGGACCCCGCCGTGACGCTCGATCTCCACGTGGACCGCAGCAGCCCCGTGCCGCTGTACTTCCAGCTGTCCCAGCAACTGGAGGCGGCGATCGAGCACGGGGCGCTCACTCCAGGCAGCCTGCTCGGCAACGAGATCGAGCTCGCCGCGCGGCTCGGCCTGTCGCGGCCCACCGTCCGCCAGGCCATCCAGTCGCTCGTCGACAAGGGCCTGCTCGTGCGCCGCCGCGGGGTCGGCACCCAGGTCGTGCACAGCCAGGTCAAGCGGCCGCTGGAGCTCAGCAGCCTCTTCGACGACCTGGAGGCGGCCGGCCAGCGCCCCGCCACGAAGGTGCTCGTCAACACGGTCGTCCCGGCGCCCGCGGAGATCGCGGCCTCGCTCGGCGTGGCCGAGGGCAGCGAGGTGCACCAGGTGGAACGGCTGCGCCTCGCGCACGGTGAGCCGATGGCGTACCTGTGCAACCACCTGCCGCCCGGCCTGATCGACCTGGACACCGGACAGCTGGAGACCACCGGCCTCTACCGGATGATGCGTTCCGCCGGGATCACCCTGCACAGCGCCCGCCAGTCCATCGGCGCCCGCGCGGCCACCGCCGCCGAGGCCGAGCGGCTCACCGAGCAGGAGGGCGCTCCGCTGCTCACCATGCAGCGCACGACGTTCGACGACACCGGCCGCGCGGTCGAGTTCGGCAGCCACACCTACCGTCCCAGCCGCTACTCCTTCGAGTTCCAGCTGCTCGTCCGGTCATGAACACCGCCCCCGGACGGTCCTGACCCGGTCCGATCCGGCGGGCGCATTGGTCGCAATGTAAGGACATGCGACCGACGGCCTGCGGCCACGCGACCGTCCGCCGGGCGGCGAACGCCCGCGACGAGAGCCCGGGCGACGAAAGCCCGGGCGACGAGAGCCCGGATGTCGTGTGCGTCACCCGCACTCCGTGTCCCGCACACTCCGTGTCCCGCACACTCCGTGTCACCCGCACTCCGGGTCCCGGGCACCCGGTGGGAGACCGGTTGGTGCCGCCGGAGCGGGGCAGGATGGTGGGCAGTCACAGCGTGACTCCATCGCCGTGGACCGGATCACCGCCGACGAGCCGACGCGGCCGATGGCAGGCGGAAACGAGCTGAATGATCTACGCCATGAGCTTCGGCGGACGCCTCAGGAGTACGGGGCACTGTCGGTCCGCGCCCCACCGCGCGGGCGCGCCCGGTGCCGCACTCCCACCCGGCGACGATGTCCGGCTCCCTTTGCTCCCCCGCACGCACCCCGTCCGAGCGTGAGGCAGAATCAGGCCCGATGAGCACCTACGGCACCTTCAGCGCCCCCATCGGCTCCCGCCGCGCGACCGCGCTCCGCACGGTCGGCACGAGGGAGCGCCGCTCCCACCTCACCGCTCCCCGCGTGCCCACGGTGGGCATCGACATCGGGGGCACGAAGGTGATGGCGGGCGTCGTCGACGCCGACGGCAACATCCTGGAGAAGCTCCGCACGGAGACCCCGGACAAGTCCAAGAGCCCCAAGGTCGTCGAGGACACCATCGTCGAACTGGTCCTGGACCTGTCCGACCGGCACGACGTGCACGCGGTCGGCATCGGCGCGGCCGGCTGGGTCGACGCCGACCGCAATCGCGTCCTGTTCGCGCCCCACCTGTCCTGGCGCAACGAGCCGCTGCGCGACCGCATCGCCGGCCGCCTCGCCGTGCCCGTCCTGGTCGACAACGACGCCAACACGGCCGCCTGGGCCGAGTGGCGCTTCGGCGCCGGCCGCGGCGAGGACCACCTCGTCATGATCACGCTGGGCACCGGCATCGGCGGCGCGATCCTGGAGGACGGGCAGGTCAAGCGCGGCAAGTACGGCGTCGCCGGCGAGTTCGGCCACATGCAGGTGGTGCCCGGCGGCCACCGCTGCCCGTGCGGCAACCGCGGCTGCTGGGAGCAGTACAGCTCCGGCAACGCGCTGGTCAGGGAGGCGCGCGAGCTGGCCGCGGCCGACTCCCCGGTGGCGTACGGGATCATCGAGCACGTCAAGGGCAACATCGCCGACATCACCGGCCCGATGATCACCGAACTGGCCCGCGAGGGCGACGCCATGTGCACCGAACTGCTCCAGGACATCGGCCAGTGGCTCGGCGTCGGCATCGCCAACCTCGCCGCCGCCCTCGACCCGTCCTGCTTCGTGATCGGCGGCGGGGTCTCGGCCGCCGACGACCTGCTGATCGGCCCCGCGCGGGACGCCTTCAAGCGGCAGCTCACCGGGCGCGGGTACCGTCCCGAGGCCCGGATCGTCCGCGCCCAGCTGGGGCCCGAGGCCGGCATGGTCGGCGCCGCCGACCTCGCCCGTCTCGTCGCCCGCCGCTTCCGCCGCGCCAACCGCCGCCGGGTGGAGCGGTACGAGCGCTACGAGCGGTATACGGAGGCCCGCCGTACGTCGCAGGGGTCCGCGTGACCGCCCCGCTCCCAGGACAGGGCGCGGCCTCGGACGAGCCGGACCGGCCGGCCGAGGACCGCCGGCACATGATCCGCCGCAGGGCGCTGACGCTGAGCATCATCGTGCTCCTGATCGGTGTCCCGGCCGGCTACCTGGTGATCTCCGCCAACCAGAGCCGCGACAGCGGCAAGGACAAGGAGGCGAAGTACTCGGCGACCGGCCTCACCGCGGGCTGGCCCTCCAAGGTCCAGCGCCGTCTGTACCAGGTGCCGGTCCCGCACCCGGCGGACCAGATCGCGTACTACGAGACCAACAACTGGAAGACCAGCCGTCTCTACGTCCAGTTCCGCACCAGCGGCGCCGGCCTGGACGCCTTCCTCACCGGCATCGGTGCCGACCGGGGCGAACTGAAACAGGGCGACATCACCATCAGCGGCCGGGACCAGAACGTCACCGGCTGGTCGTTCCAGGGCCCCGGCCCCTGGTCGGGTCTCGTCCACACGCAAAAGAACCCGGCCCCCACCCAGGACGTCGTCGTCAACCTGTCCGACCCGGCGTCCCCCATGGTGTACGTCGTGTCCCGCACAGTGCCGTAGCAACGGCTCAGGCCGGTCGCCGGAGCCGATTGTCAGACCCCGCCCGTAGAGTCGAAGACGACTGACCGGCACACGGGCGGGAGGTGGCAGGGCGTATGAGGGACACGGCATCGGTGGCCGGGCGGGCGGGGGAGAGCGTCCCCGTCCGGCTCGCCGCCGTCTTCCTGCCCGCGCCCCTGCCGCGTGACGGCCGTGTCGCCTTCTGGGACCCCGAGGACGGCGAGGTGCCCGCCGCCCACTGCGAGATCACCGTCGTCCGGCGGCACGGTGCGGCGGTGCGCCGCAGGACCGCCCCCGCGCTGACGCTGCCCCTCGGCGACGCCCTGCCGCTGCTCGTGCGCGCCCGGCGCGATCCCGCGGCCCACCCCGCCACCGCCTGCTGGGGCGCTGCCGCGCTGCACGCGCTGCGGCTCACCGCCCGCGGCCGGCTGCTCCCCGGCCTGACGGCCACCGGCCACGACGCCTGGCGGGCCGGCCCCCTGGACCCGGACGACATCGCCCACCTGCGCGCGGTCGCCGCCGCCCTGCCGTACGAAGGCCACGCGGTCCCGCTGTCCGGCCCCGGGCCGATCCGGCTGCCCGAACCGGAAGCGCTGATGCGCGCCTTCGTCGACGCGGTCGCGGACACCCTGCCCCGCACGCCCGCCGCGCCGTACGTCTCCGGCAGGCCGTTCGCGGCCCGTGAGCCCCAGCGGCTGCCCGACGCCCAGGACTGGGCCGCGGAGGTCGCCGCCGGCATGGACGCGGGGGTGCGGATCTCGCTCCGCCTCGACCTGTCGGCGTACGACCTGTTCGACGACTCGGGCGACCGCGTGCGCAGCGCCGGCGCGGCGGTCGTCCAGGTGCACAGCCTCGCCGACCCCACGCTCATGGCGGACGCGGCGACCCTGTGGGCCGGCGGGGCGGACGTCGCCTTCGGCCCCCGCGCGCGGGTGGACGCGGCCCTCGCGGTGCGGCGCGCGGCCCGCGTCTGGCCCCCGCTCGACCGGCTCTCCGAGCAGGACGTGCCCGACGTACTGGCGCTGTCCGACGAGGAGGTGGGCGACCTGCTCGGTGTGGCCGCGACCCGGCTCGCGGCGGCCGGGGTCGCCGTGCACTGGCCCCGGGACCTCGCGCAGGACCTCAGCGCGGCCGCGGTGGTGCGGCCCGCGCCGGGCTCGGCGACCGACGGCACCGGCTTCTTCGAGAGCGAGGAACTGCTCCAGTTCCGCTGGCAGCTGGCGCTCGGCGGCGATCCGCTCAGCGAGGCCGAGATGGACGCTCTCGCCGAGGCGCACCGCCCGGTGGTCCGCCTGCGGGACCAGTGGGTGCTGGTCGACCCGGCCCTCGTCCGCAAGGCCCGCAAGCGCGAACTGGGCCTGCTCGACCCGGTCGACGCGCTCTCCGTCGCCCTCACCGGCAGCGCGGAGGTGGACGGCGAGACCGTCGAGGCGGTTCCGGTGGGCGCCCTGGCCACGCTGCGCGACCGGCTGACGGCCGGACTGCGGCCCGTCGAGCCGCCCGCCGGTCTGCGAGCGACCCTGCGGGACTACCAACTGCGCGGTCTGGCCTGGCTGGACCTCATGACCTCCCTCGGCCTCGGCGGCTGCCTCGCCGACGACATGGGACTCGGCAAGACGATCACCCTCATCGCGCTGCACTTGCGCCGGGCGCGTCCGGAGCCGACCCTCGTCATCTGCCCGGCCTCCCTGCTCGGCAACTGGCAGCGGGAGATCACCCGGTTCGCGCCCGGCGTCCCCGTCCGCCGCTTCCACGGCCCGGACCGCACCCTGGACGGCCTCGACGGCGGTTTCGTCCTCACCACGTACGGCACGATGAGGTCGACGGCACCGCGCCTGGCCGAGCAGCGCTGGGGCATGGTCGTCGCCGACGAGGCACAGCACGTGAAGAACCCGTACTCGGCGACCGCGAAGGCGCTGCGCACGATCCCGACCCCCGCGCGCGTGGCCCTGACCGGCACCCCGGTCGAGAACAACCTCTCCGAGCTGTGGGCGCTGCTGGACTGGACGACACCCGGACTGCTGGGCCCCCTGAAGTCCTTCCGCGCCCGGCACGCGCGCGCGGTGGAGAACGGCGAGGACGAGGAGGCGGTCGCCCGGCTGGCCCGCCTGGTGCGTCCCTTCTTGCTGCGCCGCAAGAAGTCCGACCCCGGCATCGTCCCCGAACTGCCGCCGAAGACCGAGACGGACCACCCGGTTCCGCTCACGCGTGAACAGGCCGCGCTGTACGAGGCGGTGGTGCGCGAGTCGCTGCTGGCCATCGAGACCGCGAACGGCATCGCCCGCCGGGGCCTGGTGCTGAAGCTGCTGGGCGCGCTGAAGCAGATCTGCGACCACCCCGCGCTGTACCTGAAGGAGGACGTCCCGCCGGCGGCCGGCGACCGCCTGGCGGCCCGTTCCGGAAAGCTCCTCCTCCTCGACGAACTGCTGGACACGCTGCTGGCCGAGGACCGCTCGGCGCTGGTCTTCACGCAGTACGTCGGGATGGCCCGCCTGATCACCTCCCGCCTGGCCGGCCGCGCGATCCCGGTGGAACTCCTGCATGGCGGCACGCCGGTACCGGAACGCGAACGCATGGTGGACCGTTTCCAGGACGGGGCGACGCCGGTCCTGGTGCTGTCGTTGAAGGCGGCCGGCACGGGCCTGAACCTCACCCGCGCGGGACACGTCGTCCACTTCGACCGCTGGTGGAACCCCGCCGTCGAGGAACAGGCCACCGACCGCGCCTACCGCATCGGCCAGACCCAGCCCGTCCAGGTCCACCGCCTCATCACCGAGGGCACGGTCGAGGACCGCATCGCCGAGATGCTGGAAGCCAAGCGAGCCCTCGCCGACGCGATCCTCGGCTCCGGCGAGTCGGCCCTCACGGAACTGACGGACCGCGAACTGACCGACCTGGTCTCCCTCAGGAGCACGCCATGACCCCCGGCCCGGCCGACGAGGCCCGCCGAGCGCTGCGGGCGGCGCGGGAGCGTGGCCAGGGCACGCCCACGGACGCAGACCGCTCGGAGCCGCGACCGGAGCCGCGACCGGAGCCGCGAGCAGGGTCGCGCTCGGAACCACGACCGGATCAGGCCGACGAGCGTGCCGGCGATCGTGAGTCCGGCGGCGGTGAGTCCGGCGATCGTGAGTTCGGCGGCGGTGAGTCCGGCGACGTCGGCCGGCTCGCCCCGCCGAGCCACGCGGGTGACGCCGACCCCCAGGGCAGGCGCCCCGCGGATGTCGCGCGCGAGGCGTTGCGTGCGGCTCGCGGCGAGGCGCGGCGGACCCGGGCGGACACCCCGCCGCCGGGAAGGGAAGCCGCCGGCGCGCCGCGTCGTACGACCACGAGCGCCCTCTCCCGTTCTCCCCGCGCCGCGTCCGACCGCGCGGCCGGTCCCAGCCCCCGTGAGCGCGCCCGTGCCGTACGGGAGTTGCTGAGCGACGCTTTCCGCATGCCGGACACAGCGGCCCCGGCGGAAGGTGACGCCGGTGACGACGGCACCACCGGGACCCTGAGTCCAGCCGCGCCGACACCGACCGTCGCCCCTGACCCGACGCGTCCGGCCGCCGACACACCGGCCCCGGCTCACGACACGCCGGAACCCACCTCAGGCGTGTGGGACCCCTCAGCCGCGTCAGCCCCTTCAGCCCCGCCCTCCGCACCCGCCCCGCCCGTCACGGGACCCGCGGCGTTGCCCGCCCTCCCGCCCGCTTCCGCCCCGCCCCGCCACCCCCGCACCATGGCCGCCCCCGACCGCGACAGCGAACTGCGCCGGACCTTCCCCGCGTTCCCGCCCCGGGCGGCGGACGGCGCCGGGTTCGCCGAGACCTGGTGGGGCAATGCCTGGGTCACCGCGCTGGAAGAGGGCGCGCTGGACGCCAAGCGGCTGGCCCGTGGCCGCGGCTACGCGGAGCAGGGGCACGTGGACGCCATCACGGTGACACCGGGCCTCGTCCTCGCCTACGTGCAGGGCAGCCGTGCCAGGCCGTACCGCGTCCAGGTGCGGCTGCGCACCCTGGACGACACCGACTGGGACCGCTTCCTGCGCAGCGCCGCCGAACGGCCCGGCGACATCGCCGCGCTGCTCGACAAGGAGATGCCGGCCACCCTCGCCGACTCCGGCGTGCCGTTGCTCCCGGGCCCGGGCGACCTGGACCCCCGGTGCAGCTGTCCCGACTCCGGCCACCCCTGCAAGCACGCCGCCGCCCTCTGCTACCAGACCGCGCGCCTGCTGGACGCCGACCCCTTCGTCCTGCTCCTGCTGCGCGGCCGCGGCGAACGCGAGCTGCTCGACGCCCTGTCCCGCCTCAGCGCCGCCCGCGCGGCCCGGGCCGCGCGGGAGAAGGGACCGGCGCCCCTGCCCGGAGTGCGCGCCACGGACGCGCTGGCGCCCCGGCACCTCCCGCCTCTCCCGCCCCCCTCGCCGACGCCCCCGCACCCGGGGCAGCCCCCGGTGTACCCCGCGGCCTCCGGCGGCCCGGACCCGATGGCCCTGGACCAGCTGGCGACCGACGCGGCGGCCCGCGCCCACGCCCTGCTCGCCACCGGCCGCGACCCGGTCGGCGAACTGACCCTGTGGCAGGACGCCGTACGGCTCGCCGCGGCCCGCCCCGGTTCCGGCCTCACCGCCGGGACCCGCACCCTCTACTCCTCGCTCGCCTCCGCCACCGGCCGCACCCCGGCCGACCTGGCGCGCGCGGTCGCCGCCTGGCGGCAGGGCGGCCTGGAGGGCCTCACCGTCCTCGAAGAGACCTGGGATCCGCCGGCCGGCCGCTTCGACCGGGCCCGCCCCCTCCTCCTCGCCGCCGACCTCCCCGCCTTCCGCCCGTGGCGCAACCACCTCACCCACCCCCGCGGCCACGTCCAGCTCCGCCTCGGCCGCGACGGCCTGTGGTACGCGTACGAGTCGGAACCGGGCCACGACGACTGGTGGCCGCGCGGCACCCCCGACCTCGATCCGGTGGGCGCCCTCACCGGCCTCGGCACACCGGACGACCTCTGAACCCCCTCATCGCCCGGCGGAGTGGACCGCCGCCTCTCGCGGGCGCAGGCTTTCGGAGCGCCGCCCGAGCCGGCCGGCGGCACGTCCCGCGGCGACGACCTTGGTCAGCGGCCCCATGCCGGGCGAGGTCATCGTGGCCACCTCGACCGCGCCGCCGCGCCGCCGTGCCGCCGCGCCGCCGCGCCGCC